>NZ_JBHYVB010000148.1:3268-29114 GCF_042750115.1 Streptomyces sp. NPDC059455 | reverse complement strand
GGCCCTGGCCCTGGGGCGGCGCCCGCACCCGGCCCCGGTCCCGCGCCCACGCCCGCCCCCGGGGCGGGGCCCGCCCCCGGGCCGGGGGGTGTCCCGCCCCAGGGCAGCGGGTGGGGTCAGTCGGCGGTTTCCTCGGGGGACAGTTGTTCCGCGAGCCAGACGGGGACGCCGCCCAGGAGGCGGACCAGACGGCCGGCCTCCGTGCGGAGGCGGGTGGCCTCGTCGGGGTCGGGTTCCACGTCGGCCAGGGCGGCCAGGGCCGGGGCGATGCCGACCAGGTAGCCCAGCTCCTCACGGATCCGCAGTGACTCCGCGAAGCCGTGCCGTGCGTCGGGGAGATCGCCGTCCGCCTCCGCCATGGCGGCCAGGTGCCGCCAGGTGAACGACCGCAGCAGGGTGTCGCCGTGCGCCGCCGCGCCCGCGTGGGCGCGCTGGAAGGCGGCCAGGGCGCCGGTCGGGTTGTGGGCGAGGTGCTGGGAGATCAGCCCGCGCCGGAAGTCCAGCAGCGGCCGGATCGGGGAGCCCGGTGAGAGCAGCGCGGCGGCGCGGCCGAGCGCGGTCCGCGCCTCGTCGGCCCGGTCCCGCACCCCGAGCAGCGTGGACGCGTACGCCAGATAGCCCCGCTCGCACGCGGTCGCGCCCCGCTCGGTGTCGGTGAGCGCGAGCGCCTCCGCCGCCCGCAGGGCGTCCTCGGCCGCGTCCCAGCCGGTGGAGGTGTACATGCACCGTTCGGTCAGGACGACGCTGCGCTTGAGCGCGGCCGAGGCGTCGTCCGCCGCCCGTGGGGTGAGCAGCTCGGCGGCGTCCTTCCAGCAGCCGCGCGAGCGCAGCCGCCATACCGCCGTGTCGAGTGGGTCGTCCACAAGCGGGTCGAGCCCGCGCCCCGTTCCTACCTCGGAATGGGAACCTGACGATCCAGGTGGTGACATGGCGGTGTCCGCCACATTGCCCTCCCCAAGCGCGCCATCGAGCCGGAAGCTGTGGGCGAATCTCAGCACGAATGCGCGCGCCCGGCCAAGAGGTTGGTGTGAATGAATTCACAAACCCCTGGCAAGGGTGATGTCGCGGTGGGGCCAGGAGGTGCGCTCCGGGCGCTTCCACAAACGCCTCCGCGATCGCTTCCACAGGCGCTTCCGGGCGCCTCCGCAGGCGCCTCCGCGATCGCTTCCGCGCCGCCTCAGCTCATGCGCAGCGCGAGGAAGAAGTCCAGCTTGTCCTCCAGGCGCGACAGCTCGCGCCCGGTCAGCTGCTCGATCCGGCCGACCCGGTAGCGCAACGTGTTGACGTGCAGGTGGAGCCGGGCGGCGCAGCGCGTCCAGGAGCCGTCGCAGTCCAGGAACGCCTCCAGGGTCGGGATCAGCTCGGCCCGGTGGCGCCGGTCGTACTCGCGCAGCGGATCCAGCAACCGGGCGGTGAAGGCGCGCCGCACATCGTCCGGGACGAACGGGAGCAGCAGTACGTGCGAGGCCAGCTCCTGATGCCCGGCCGCGCACACCCGCCCGGGGCGCGCGGCGGCCACGCGCCGGGCGTGCCGGGCCTCCTCCAGGGCGCCGCGCAGCCCGTCGGCGGAGTGCACGGCGGCGCTGACGCCGAGGGTCAGCCGGCCGTCGCCGTCCAGACCCCGGGAGAGCGGCTCCCGGACGGCGGTGAGCAGCGCGTCGGCCTGCACCTCCGCCGTCTCCGGGTGGTCCGTGGCGCCGTCCGACGGGCCGTTGGAGAGCGCCGGGAGGGGGACGAGCGCCACCGCCTCGTCACCGGTGTGCGCCACGGCGATCCGGTCCGAGGGCTCCGGCCCGGTCGCGTACGGGTCGACCAGGATCTCCTCCAGCAGCGACTGGGCCACCCGGCCGCCGGGGATGCCACCGGGGACGCCCCTGCCGTCCGGCGAGGAGCCCTCCCGCGCGCCCCGGTCCCGCGCCATGTCGGCCTGCGCCACGCCTTCCCGCGCGCCCCGGTCCCGTCCGTCCCGGTCCCGCGCGCTCCCGTCCCACGCGACGCCGTCTCGCGTGGCACCCTCGCGCGCCCCGCCGCCCGCGCCCTTCCGCGCGCTACCCGGCCGCGCCCCGGTGTCCACGCCGCCCCGCGCCCCGCCGTGCGGGCCTCCCCGCGTCCCGCCGTATGCGTCCTTCCCCGCGCCGCCCGGCCGCGTCCCGGCGTCCACGCCGCCCCGCGTCCCGCCGTGCGGGCCTCCCCGCGTCCCGCCGTCCCCGCCGTGCTCCCGCTCCGCCGTGACGCCCCACTCCACCCGGGCCACCACCACCTGCCAGTGCGGCGCCGTGCCGAGACCCGGCAGCAGCACCGGGGCGGCCACCCGCAGCCGGGCCGCGATCTCGGCGGGCGGCGCGCCCGACTGGACCAGCTCCAGCACCTCCTGGGCGAGTCTGCGCCGCACCGTGCGGGAGGCGTTCCGCCGGTCGCGCTCGACCGCGATCAGCTGGGTGACCCCGTAGAGCAGATCCAGCCGCTCCTCCGGCCATTCGTCGGCGTCCGCGCCGACCGCCAGCACCCAGTCGGACAGCACGGTCTCGCGCACATCGTCGCCGGGGTCACCGCTGCGGATGGGGAAGAGGGAGTACGTCATGCCGTCCGCGACGGTCACCCGGTGCGGGCCGCGCCGCCCGTCGCGGCGGGCGGCCAGTTGCTCGCCCGCCAGCTGGGCGCGGATCGCCGCGGGCGGCTCCGCGGCCGCACCGGCGGCGGTCGGGCCCGCGATCCGGCGGCCGGTGGGGGAGAGCACCCACGCGGTCAGGTCCAGGTCCGAGCGGAGCAGGTCCAGGACGACTTCGGGGCCGCCGCCCGCGGGCCCGGACGTCATCATCCGGCGGTGCCGGTCGACGACCGCGGCCAGATCCCCGGCCCGCTCACCGGAGACCTGGCGCACCACATGCTCGGTGATCGTGGCGAACGCGACGTCCTCGACCACGGAGAACAGCGGCAGCCGATGGCGGCCACAGGCCAGCACCAGATCCTCGGGCACGGCACCCAGCTCCGCCTCGCCCGCCGCGAGACCCGCCACCCCGGCCGCCGCGAGGATGCGGACGAACCGCTCGGAGTCCTCCGGCTCACGCCGCCAGGCGAGCCCGGTCAGCACCAGTTCGCCACCGGCGAGATAGCGGCTGGGGTCGCGCAGATCGGTGGTCATCACGCCGCGCACGGTACGGTCCAGCTCGTCCTCACCGCCGAGCAGACGCAGCCCCAGGGTGTCGTTCTCCAGCAGTGCGCGCAGCCGCATGTGATGCCAGCCGATCTTGTTCCGTGTTGCCGGTCGGATACCGCGAGGTTTCCGGTCCCCGCCGTTCGTTCGAATCTACAAGAGCTGCCCCCTGGCCAGCCAATTGCTTCATGTCTTTGGTGACTGCACCATGTGGCCCACACCTCGGTCTACTGGCGTTGAGCCGTGTGCAGAGTTCTTGGAGGACGCCCCCCCCGTGCGTGGGGAGCCACGTATGGGCTCACGGGCGGGAAGCCCTCCTCCCCACGACACCGACACCGACGCCGACATCGACACCGACACCGACACCGACACCGACACCGAAACCGAAACCGACGCCGACGCCGACGATTCGAGAAGAGAGACCCATGGACTTCCTGCGCCCCGCCGGCTGGGAGGAGGCGCTCGCCGCGAAGGCCGAGCACCCCACCGCCGTGCCCATCGCGGGCGGCACCGATGTGATGGTCGAGATCAACTTCGATCACCGGCGGCCCGAGTATCTGCTCGATCTGACCCGCGTCGCCGAACTGGCCGAGTGGGAGGCCACCGACCGTACGGTCCGGCTGGGCGCGGGCGTCCCGTACACCCGGATCATGGAGGAGCTCCGGACCGAGCTGCCGGGCCTGGCGCTCGCCGCGCACACCGTCGGCTCACCGCAGATCCGCAACCGCGGCACCGTCGGCGGCAACCTCGGCGCCGCCTCGCCCGCCGGGGACGCCCATCCCGCGCTGCTGGCGGCCGGGGCCGAGGTGGAGGCGGCGTCGGTGCGCGGCACGCGGCGGATCCCGGTCGAGGAGTTCTTCACCGGCGTCAAGCGCCACGCCCTGGAGCCCGATGAGCTGATCCGGGCGGTGCACATCAGACGAGCGGACGGACCGCAGCAGTTCTCCAAGGTCGGCACCCGCAACGCCATGGTGATCGCGGTCTGCGCCTTCGCCATCGCGCTCCATCCGCGCACCCGCACCGTCCGCACCGGCATCGGATCGGCCGCGCCCACGCCCGTACGGGCCTGGGAGGCCGAGGAGTTCCTGGGCGCGGCGCTCGAGGAGGGCGGCTTCTGGGACAGCGGCGCGCCCCTCGACCCGTCGGCCGTCCGGCGCTTCGCCGAGCTGTGCGCCGGGGCCTGCCGCCCGATCGACGACGTACGCGGCACCGCCGCCTACCGCCGCCACGCGGTGGGGGTCATGGCGCGCCGCACGCTCGGCTGGACCTGGGAGGCGTATCGCGGGGGAGAGGGGAGGACCGCACAGTGCGCGTGAACATGAGGGTCAACGGGCGGCCGTACGAGGCCGATGACGTCTGGGAGGGCGAGTCCCTGCTGTACGTGCTGCGCGAGCGGCTGGGGCTTCCCGGTTCCAAGAACGCCTGTGAGCAGGGCGAATGCGGTTCCTGCACGGTCCGTCTGGACGGGGTGCCGGTGTGCGCCTGCCTGGTGGCGGCGGGGCAGGCCGAGGGCCGCGAGGTGGTCACCGTCGAGGGACTCGCGGACCACGCCCGGCGGCGCCCCGGGCATGCCGCCGAGGCGGCTGGAGCCGTCTGCCCCGGTGAGCCCGAGGAGGGTCGCCCCGGCGAGCCTGCGGCGGCCCACTCCGTGGGGCCGGGGTCCGAGGTCGGCGGGCCCGCGGAGCCCGAGACCCGCCCCGCGGAGCCCGAGACCCGCCCCGCGGAGCCCGAGACCCGCCCCGCGGAGCCCGAGACCCGCCCCGCGGAGCCCGAGACCCGCCCTGCGGGGCTCGAGGCCGTCCGCCCCGCGGAGCCCGAGGCAGCCCACCCGGGGAAGCCCGAGGTCGGCCACCCCGTAGCGCCCGAGGCCGTGCGTCCCCGGCAGCCCGAGCCATCCCGCCCCGGGCAGGTCGCCCCGCTGGCCCCGGTCCAGCAGGCGTTCATCGACGCGGGTGCCGTCCAGTGCGGCTTCTGCACCCCCGGGCTGCTGGTGGCGGCCGATGAGTTGCTGGAGCGCAATCCCGACCCCTCCGACGCCGACATCCGCGAGGCGCTCTCCGGCAACCTCTGCCGCTGCACCGGCTACGAGAAGATCCTCGACGCGGTCCGGCTCGCGGCCGCCCGCACCGGGGAGGCGGTCTGACCATGGCAGCCGACCGCACCGCCAGTGCCCCCACGACCGTCACCCAGGCCACCGGCGCCAGCCGGGGGACCGTCGGCGAGTCCACCCTGCGCCCGGACGGCACCCTCAAGGTGACCGGCGAGTTCGCGTACTCCTCGGATCTGTGGCACGAGGACATGCTGTGGGGCTTCACCCTCCGCAGCCCCTACGCCCACGCCGCGATCCGGTCCATCGACACCGCCGGGGCGCTCGCCCTGCCCGGCGTGTACGCCGTCATGACGCATGACGACCTGCCCGCCGGGACCCACTACGGCCTGGAGATCCGCGACCAGCCCGTGCTCGCCAAGGACCGGGTCCGCTACCACGGCGAGCCCGTCGCGATCGTCGCCGCCGACCACCCCGAGACCGCCCGCCGCGCCGCCGCCCGGATCGTGGTGGAGTACGAGGAGCTGCCGCTGGTCGTGGACGAGGCCACCGCCACCGCGCGGGACGCCCCGCTGCTCCACCCCGGCCGCCGGGACCACCACGCGTCCCATGTCCCGCACCCGAACGTCGTGCACCGCCAGCCGATCCGGCGCGGCGATGTCGCCGCCGCTCGCGCCCGCGCCGATGTGGTGGTCCGCCGGGACTACGAGGTGGGCATGCAGGACCAGGCGTTCCTCGGCCCGGAGTCGGGGCTCGCGGTGCCCGCCGAGGACGGCGGGGTGGACCTCTACATCGCCACCCAGTGGCTGCACGTCGACCGCGACCAGCTCGCCCCGGTCCTCGGGCTGCCCGCCGACAAGGTGCGGCTGACGCTGTCCGGCGTCGGCGGGGCGTTCGGCGCGCGCGAGGACCTGTCCATGCAGGCCCACGCCTGTCTGCTGGCGCTGCGCACCGGACGGCCCGTCAAGATCGTCTACAACCGGTACGAGTCCTTCTTCGGCCATGTCCACCGCCACCCCGCCAAGCTCACCTACGAACACGGCGCGACCCGCGACGGCATGCTGCTCTACGTCCAGTGCCGCATCGTCCTGGACGGCGGCGCGTACGCCTCCTCCTCCCCGGCGGTGGTCGGCAACGCCGCCTCCCTGTCCATCGGCCCCTACGTCGTCGAGAACGTGGACGTCGAGGCCATCGCCCTCTACTCCAACAACCCGCCCTGCGGTGCGATGCGCGGCTTCGGCGCCGTCCAGGCGTGCTTCGCCTACGAGGCGCAGATGGACGCGGTGGCGGCCGAACTCGGCCTGGACCCGGTGGAGTTCCGGCGGCGCAACGCCATGTCCCAGGGCGCCACCATGCCCACCGGGCAAGTGGTCGACTCCCCGGCCCCGGTCGCCGAGCTGCTGCGCCGCGTCAAGGCGCTGCCGATGCCGCCCGAGCGCGCCTGGGAGGCGGCGGGCGGCCCGGTGGACGTACGGGCCCTGCCGGGCGGGCTGTCCAACACCACCCACGGCGAGGCCGTGGTGCGCGGGGTGGGCTATGCGGTCGGCATCAAGAACGTCGGCTTCTCCGAGGGCTTCGACGACTACTCCACGGCCCGGATCCGGCTGGAAGTGATCGGTGGCGAGCCGGTCGCCCTGGTGCACACCGCGATGGCCGAGGTCGGCCAGGGCGGTGTCACCGTGCACGCCCAGATCGCCCGCACCGAGCTGGGCGTCGACCGGGTCACCCTCCACCCGGCCGACACCCGGGTCGGCTCGGCGGGCTCCACCTCCGCCTCCCGCCAGACGTATATGACGGGCGGCGCCGTCAAGCACGCCTGCGAGGCGGTCCGGGCGGAGGTGCTGCGGCGCGGCCGCGAGCGGTTCGGCGCCTCCCACCCCGCGTGGGCGGAGCCCGGTCGGCTGCGGCTGGAGGACGGCAAGGTGGTCACCGACGGCGGCGAGGTGATCGGCGACCTCGCCGGGCTCCTCGGCGACGGGGCGATCGACCTGGAGCGGGAGTTCCGGCACCGGCCGACCGAGCCGTTCGATCCGCGCACCGGACAGGGCTTCGGCCATGTGCAGTACTCCTTCTGCGCCCATCGCGCGGTCGTCGAGGTCGACACCGAGCTGGGCCTGGTCAAGGTGGTCGAGCTGGCGGCCGCGCAGGACGTGGGCAAGGCGATCAATCCGCTGTCGGTCGTCGGGCAGATCCACGGCGGTTCGACGCAGGGGCTCGGGCTCGCCGTGATGGAGGAGATCGTTGTCTCGCCGGACGGGGCGAGGGTGCGCAACCCGTCGTTCACGGACTATCTGATCCCCACCATCCTGGACACCCCGGCCATGCCGGTGGAGGTGCTGGAGCTGGCGGACGACAACGCCCCGTACGGGCTGCGCGGCGTCGGCGAGGCGCCCACGCTCTCCTCCACCCCGGCCGTCGTCGCCGCCATCCGCGCCGCCACGGGCCTGCCCCTGAGGCGTGTACCCGTCCGCCCGGAGCATCTGACCGGCGGCTGAGGGCAGATTTCGCGGGCCCGGCGCGTTGACGCGAATATAGGTGGCCCGTACATGGCCGTCCGAGGAGCTGATCACCATGCTGGACATCGCCGCCGAGCTGCACCGGTGGTGCGAGGAGGGCCGGGACTTCGCCGTCGCCACCGTGGTCTCCGTGGGCGGCAGCGCACCCCGCCTGCCCGGGGCCGCGCTCGCCGTGGACGCCGAGGGCACGGCGGTCGGCAGTGTGTCCGGCGGCTGTGTCGAGGGCGCGGTGTACGAGCTGTGCCAGGAGGCGCTGCGCACCGGCGAGAGCGTGCGGGAGACCTTCGGCTACTCCGACGAGGACGCCTTCGCGGTGGGTCTGACCTGCGGCGGGGTCATCGATGTCCTGGTCAGCCCGGTTCGGGCGGCCGACCGCGAGCTGCGTCCGGTGTTCGCCGCCGCCGCGTCCGCCGCCGCCGAGGGCGGGACGACCGCGCTGGCCCGGATCGTGGACGGCCCGCCCGAGCTGCTGGGCCGCGCCCTGCTCATCCGCCCGGACGGCGGCTGGGACGGCACCCTGGGCGGCCACCCCGAGCTGGACCGCACGGCCGCCGCGGAGGCCCGTGCCCTGCTGGACGCCGGGCGCACCGCGACCGTGGAGATCGGCGCCGAGGGGAGCCGCTGCGGGCGTCCCGTCACGCTGCTCGCCGAGTCCAGCGTGCCGCCGCCGCGCATGATCGTCTTCGGGGCGGTGGACTTCGCGAGCGCGCTGGTGCGGATCGGGAAGTTCCTGAACTACCACGTCACGGTCTGCGACGCCCGTCCGGTCTTCGCGACCGAGCTGCGTTTCCCGGACGCCGACGAGGTGGTCGTCGACTGGCCGCACCGCTATCTGGACCGGACCGAGGTGGACGGCCGCACGGTGCTGTGTGTGCTCACCCACGATCCGAAGTTCGACGTCCCGCTGCTGCAGCGGGCGCTGCGGCTGCCCGTGGCGTACGTCGGCGCCATGGGCTCCGCCCGCACCCACCGGGACCGGCTGCGGCGGCTGCGCGAGACCGGTGTGGGCGAGCCGGAGCTGGCCCGGCTGCGCTCTCCGATCGGGCTGGACCTCGGCGCGCGTACGCCCGAGGAGACCGCGCTGTCCATCGCGGGCGAGATCGTCGCGAACCGGCGGGGCGGCAGCGGAACGCCGCTGACGGGTGCCCGGACCCCGATCCACCACGACACCCGGGCCCCCTCGGACCGGATCGGATCGGTCGCCTGAAACACCGTCGAACGCCGTCGCCCGACATTTCGCGCACCTGAAATCGCATCAGATCACAGAAGGATCGTCTGACATAAGGCCACTCCTGAGCGGGAAAAACCCTCCGCCATCTGGCGGAGGATTCATTTGCCGGGTGCCGGTTTCTGAGTGAGAGTCAGAAACCGACCATGGTCCTGCCGCCCCCCTGGAGTGCGCACGTGCGTAAGAGACGCAAGATCCTCACCGTGTCGACGGCCGTCGTGGCCGCGGCCACCCTGCCCCTGTTGATCAGCCCCGTGGTGAGCGCGGCCGTGTCGGAGGACGACGACGAGTCCTCGCGCGTGACCCGCCTCTACGCCCCGCCCCCCGACCGGGACTCCTACCGCCAGGTCGCCCGGCTCGCCTGGCGGGGCGACTTCCGTGACTCCGCGGGGCTCCTCTCCATGGTGCGGACGCCGCACGCGGTCTGGTACGGGGACGAGACCCCGGAGCAGGTCAGGCGGCTGGTCCGCCGGACGACGCGGAGCGCGGGCTGGCAGGAGAGGCTGCCGGTCCTCGCCCTCTACAACATCCCGGGCCGTGACTGCGGCAGCTACTCGAGCGGGGGCGCCGACGGCCTCGCCGCGTACCAGGCGTGGATCGACGCCGTCGCCGAGGCCATCGGCGACCGTAAGGTGCTGATCATCCTCGAACCCGATTCGCTGGCGCTGCTGCCCTCCGACTGCGCGGACGCCTCGAACACCGAAGAGTCCGCGCTCGCCTCGCAGCCCGAGCAGCCCACCGCCGAGGAGCAGCCCACCGCCGAGGAGCGGCCCGCCGTCGAGGCATCGCCCACCGAGCTGCCGCCGCTGCCCGACCCCGACGCCTCCACGGCCCCGCCCGCCGCATCGGCCGACTCCGGCACCGGCCAGGAGGCCGCGCAGTCCGCCGACCCGCAGTCCGCCGACTCGCAGTCCACGGACCGGCAGTCTGCCGACCCGCAGTCCGCCGACTCGAGCCCCGACGCCTCCGGGCTCCTGATGCCCATGTTCCCGGGGGCCCAGGAGCCCGCCGACCCCGAGCCCTCCGCGTCCCAGAGCCCCGACCCCGAGCCCTCCGCCGAGCAGCCCACCACCCTGCCCGAGCTGCCCCCGCTGCCCACGCCCGACCCGGTGACCCCCGACCCCGTGACGCCCGACCCCGAGGACGTGAGCGACACCGAAGACCTGGACACCCCGGTGGTCGAGGACCCGGAGACCGCCGCCCGCTACTCCGAGATCAACTACGCGGTCGACGTCCTCAGCGCGCTCGGCAACGCGTCGGTGTACCTGGACGCGGGCCACTCCGGCTGGCACTCCGTCAGCAGCATCGTGCCCCGGCTGCTCAAGGCCGGGATCGACCGCGCAACCGGCTTCTCCCTCAATGTCTCCCACTACCAGACCGACCAGGACAGCGCCTGGTACGGCCGGCTGGTCTCCTCCTGCCTCGCCTACGCCGACGAGGGCGGGGACCCCGAGGACTGCGCCGAGCAGAGCTGGTCGCGGCGGCACGCCCGCCGTTGGCTGCGCCGCCACGTACCGGACGACCCGTCCCTCATGAAGCACTACGTCACCGACACCAGCCGCAACGGCCAGGGCCCCTGGACCCCGAGGGCCGCGTCGCACCAGCGCAACGACGTGCAGTCATGGTGCAACCCGCCGGGCCGGGGCCTGGGCCGGCGCCCCACCACCCGTACCGGCGAGGCGCTGCTGGACGCCGTGCTGTGGGTGAAGACGCCGGGGCAGTCGGACGGGCGGTGCCTGCGCGGCACCGACGGGCCCCTGGACCCGGTGCGCGGGACCGTCAACCCCGAGGCGGGGGAGTGGTTCCCGGAGCAGGCGCTGGAGCTGGTGCGCTACGCGGACCCGGCGGTCAACGTCTTCCGCCGGCCCCGCGGCCGCTGACGCCCCGCGGTCAGCCCGCCGGATTGTGCCGGACGAGGGCGTCGACCAGGCCGGACGCGGTGTTCGGGAAGTCCATCGGAACGATCCCGAGCCCGGTCAAGACCTGTGCCTCGGCGCCCTCCAGGAACGATTTCACCCGCGGGTTCAGCCGGTCCGCGTTGGAGCGGGGCGGCAGCAGGGCGGCGGTGGAGACATAGTTCATGAAGAGCTTGCCGGGCTGGGCCGCCGCCTTGCGGAACTGCGCCTCGATCTTCGGGTACTTGCCGATCGGCTCCGCCATGTAGTCGTCCTGGATGTCGAAGAGCGCGCCGTCGCCGTACCGCACCCCCGGCATGTTGTCCGAGTCGGCGAGCAGCACCACCCTGCCCCGGGCCTGGCCCAGGGCGGGGAGGGTGCCGTCCAGGCGGAACAGCGAGCGCCAGCCCTTGTCGTCCAGATAGATGTCGAAGATCCGGCGGAACTCCGCGGCGCTCTCCTCCGAGTACTCCTGCTTGACCCGCATCAGCACGGTCTCCGACGGATGCGCGGAGAGAAAGGAGCGGCAGGCGCCGAGCACGTCGTCGAAGTTGAGGTTCTGGTAGAAGGCGCCGTGGTGGATCGGGAAGGCGTTCTCGAAGGCGCGGCAGCGGATGTCCAGGAAGCGGATGCCACTGGCCAGCTGGTCGGCGATGGTGGTGTTCTGACACTCCGTCCACGGACCGCCGAAGCGGGCGCCGGAGTCGTGGGTTCCGGGCAGGGTCAGCCGCTGGACCGGAGTGGCGTCGGCGACGGCCGACAGCCAGTCCTGGGCGGCGGTCGGCCGGGGCGGCGCGGCGGTGGCCGTCGCGGTACCGCCGACGGCGGTGACCAGCCCCGCGGTGGACAGTGCGGCCGCGCCCCTGAGGAACCCTCGCCGGTCCATACGCACACTCCCGTAGCTCGCCCGCCGGTGCCGTGCCGCACGGCATCGAAGCACAAACGGCATGGAGGGGCTACGGAAAACGGCTGAATCAGCGGTTCATCGGGGGATTCCCTAGAACCGCCGGTCCAGCCGGAGAGATGTGACCCGGAGAGATGTGACCCGGAGAGGTGTGACGCCGTCAGAGCCAGTCGCGGCGCTTGAAGATGAGGTACAGACTGACGCAGACCACCGCCATCAGCAGGATCGCGAACGGGTAGCCCAGCACCCAGTGCAGCTCGGGCATATGGGTGAAGTTCATCCCGTAGATGGTGCCGACCAGCGTGGGGGCGAACAGGATGGCCGCCCAGGCGGAGATCTTCTTGACCTCCTCGTTCTGCTCGAAGCCCGCCTCGGCCAGCGCCCGCATCTCGGCGTTCTGCTGCTGGGTCACCAGGGTGGCGTTGACCGCGAGGATGTCGGTGAGGGCGGAGCGGAAGCCGTCCACGCGCTCGCTGGTGTGAGTGACGTGGTCGGCCACGTCCCGCAGATAGCGCTGGAGCTCCTCATCGGTGCCGTACTTGTCGAAGCCCGCCATCAGCCCGTGCAACATCCCGACCAGGGGCCGGGTGGCGCGCTGGAACTCCACCATTTCGCGGGAGAGCTCATAGATGCGCCGCGAGACCTCGGGATCGCCGCGGAAGACCTCGGTCTCGATCTCGTCGATGTCGTTCTGCACCCCCGCCACGACCGGGGCGTAGCCGTCCACGGCCGCGTCGAGGATCGCGTACAGCACGGCCTCGGGGCCCAGCGCCAGCAGCTCGGGGGTGGACTCCATCCGGGCGCGCACCGCCGACAGGTCCGGGGCGGCGCCGTGCCGGACGGTGATGACGAAGTCGGGGCCCACGAAGACGTGCAGCTCGCCGAAGTCCACCTCCTCGGGCGCGTCGAGATAGCGGGCGGCGCGCAGCACCACGAAGAGGGTCTCGCCGTAGCGCTCCAGCTTGGGGCGCTGATGGGCCTCCAGCGCGTCCTCGATGGCCAGCTTGTGCAGATCGAACTCCTCGGCGAGCGAGAGCAGCTCCGTCTCGCTCGGCCGGTACAGCCCGATCCACGCCATGGCGCCCGTCTCCTCGCGCAGCCGCCGGTAGGTGGCGGCGAGGGAGCCGGGGGTGCCGACCCGGCGGCCGTCCCGGTACACCGCGGCGTCCACCACACTGCGCTCGTCGACCTCGGACGGGGCCCCGTCGGCCGCCGCGGCGGGCGACTCGCCGCGCGGCGGGCCCGGGGCGGGGCGGGGTGTGGCATCGGCCCGGTCCGCCCCGGCGGGGCGCCGCCAGGGGTAGCGCTTCGTGGGACGCGGGGTGCGGCGGCGCTCGGGCATAGACGGTCCTTTACGGATAGCGGGCTCGGGCTCGGACCGGCGCCACTCCTGTCGTCTCGTGTCGCGAGCACTGACCTCAGTGCAGGATATCGCCCCATATGACCGGCGTGCGCCCTGGGCAAGCCGCGGACCGCTCGATCGGCGCCCGGCGCGCTACGGCAGAAGCCCCGCCCGGCGGGCCTCGACCACCGCGTGGAGACGGGTGTGGGCCCCCAACTTCCGCATCGAGGACCGCAGATAGCTCTTCACCGTCTCCGGCCGCAGCCCCAGCCGCTCCGCCGCCGCCGAATTCGTCGCCCCCGACGCCACACACGCCAGCACATCCACCTCGCGCGGCGACAGCTCCACCCCGCTCGGGCGCTCCCGCTCGCGGCCGTGGTGCCCGGACGAGGCCCTGGCCAGCCGGCCACAGGCGGTGAGTATCTCCGCCCGCAGCTGGGGGTCGGGCACCCGGTGCGCCAGGGCCCGCAGATCGCCATGGGCCTCGCGCACCTCCTCCCACACCGCCGGATCGGTCTCCTCCGTCGGCGGCGCCCACCGCGGCTGCCCCCGCAGCCGCCGCCGGCGCGCCTCGGCCAGCAGCCGCTGCGCCTCGTCCCGCGCCGCCAGCTCCTGCGCCAGTTCGTGTTCCAGCGCCCGTTCCAGTTCGCGGGCCGCCTCCACGGCGGAGCTCAGCGCCCGGTCGCCGAGCACCAGGGGCTGACGCAGTGCGCCGTACAGCACTCCGCGCACCTGCCCGCGCACCACCACCGGCACCGCGAGCATCGAGCGCAGCCCCTCCGCGCCCACCGCCGCGTCGTATTCATGGCTGATCGCCCGCGAGGCGGGGTAGTCCGCCACCGAGATAGGCCGGGACATGGTGAGGACCTTGCCGCCCAGGCCGTTGCCCGGTGTGATGGCCAGTCCCCGCAGGGAGTTGGTCGTGGTGCCGGTGAGTTCCGAGATCCGGAACTGCCGTGCGCCCGAGAAGAGCCCGCCGAACGCGACGGGCAGTCCACCGCGCCGGCGCATCCGCTGGAGCGTGCTCTGCATGTCGACGGCCCTGCCCGATCCCGCCCCGTCCGTTTCCGCCACGGCCACCTCCCGCATCCAGCGCCACCCCCGTCCGGGGGTAGTGAGACTCAGATCACCCGTCGCACGATGCTAGCGAGCGGTACGCCCTTCAGGAGGACAAGTGACAGCAATGAATCCGGCCCAGGACTTCCGCGCGGCACGGGACTTCCTGCTCGGTCACCGGGAGGACTACGCGGCGGCGTACGAGGGGTTCCGCTGGCCCCGCCCGGAGCGGTTCAACTGGGCGCTGGACTGGTTCGACGGGATCGCCGGACGCGTCGGCGACCGCACCGCCCTGCACATCGTCGAGGAGGACGGCGGCGAGATCCGCCTGACCTTCGAGGAGCTGCGCCGCCGCTCCGACCGGGCCGCGAACTGGCTGCGCGAGCGGGGCGTGCGGGCCGGTGACCGCATCGTGGTCATGCTCGGCAACCAGGTCGAGCTGTGGGAGACCGCGCTGGCCGCGATGAAGCTGCGCGCCGTGGTCATCCCCGCCACCCCGCTGCTCGGGCCGCTCGACCTCGCCGACCGCATCGAGCGCGGCCGGGCCCGGCATGTGATCGTGCGGACCGGGGACACCGGCAAGTTCGCGGACGTGGCCGGGGACTACACCCGGATCGCGGTCGGCGGCACGTCCGAGGGCTGGCTCGCTTATGAGGACGCCGGGACCGCCGCCATCACGGCGGACGGCCCGGGGGGCGAGGAGCCCTTCACCCCCGACGGACCGACCCACGCCACCGACCCCCTGATGCTGTACTTCACCTCCGGCACCACCGCCCGCCCCAAGCTGGTCGAGCACACCCACATCTCGTACCCCATCGGACATCTGTCGACGATGTACTGGATCGGGGTCGAGCCGGGCGATGTCCACCTCAACATCTCCTCCCCCGGATGGGCCAAGCACGCCTGGTCCAATCTCTTCGCCCCCTGGAACGCCGAGGCCACCGTCTTCGTCCACAACTACACGCGGTTCGACGCCACCCGGCTGATGGCCGAGATGGACCGCTGCGGCATCACCACCTTCTGCGCCCCGCCCACCGTCTGGCGGATGCTCATCCAGGCAGATCTCACCCAGCTGCGCACCCCGCCCCGGGAGGCGGTGGCCGCGGGCGAGCCGCTGAACCCCGAGGTCATCGAGCATGTGCGGCGCGCCTGGGGGGTGACCATCCGGGACGGTTTCGGCCAGACCGAGACCGCCGTCCAGGTGGCCAACACCCCCGGACAGCCGCTCAAGCCGGGTTCGATGGGACGGCCCACCCCCGGGTTCCGGGTCGTCCTGCTCGATCCGGTCACCGGCCGGCCCGGTGAGGAGGGCGAGATCAGCCTCGACCTCACCGGCCCCGAGGGCCGCCCGGTCGGCCTGATGACCGGCTACGAGGGCGATGAGGAGCGCACCGCCGAGGCCACCGCGGGCGGCTACTACCGCACCGGGGACATCGGCTCGCGCGACGCCGACGGCTACATCACCTACATCGGCCGCGCCGACGACGTCTTCAAGGCATCCGACTACAAGATCTCCCCGTTCGAGCTGGAGAGCGCGCTGCTGGAGCACGAGGCGGTCGCCGAGGCGGCCGTCGTCCCGGCCCCCGACCCGGTGCGGCTCGCCGTGCCGAAGGCGTACATCGTCCTCGCGGAGGGCTGGGAGCCCGGCCCGGACACGGCAAAGGCGCTGTTCGCGCACTCGCGGGCGGTGCTCGCGCCATACAAGCGGATCCGCCGGCTGGAGTTCGCCGACCTCCCCAAGACGGTTTCCGGGAAGATTCGCCGGATCGAGCTACGTGAACGCACGGCACAGGGCGGCGGTATCGAGTTTCATGAGGAGATCTGATGACTGACGCTCATATGATGACCCACCCTCACGAACGTGAAAGCGTCCGCGACCGTGACACCAAGGAGCTGCCATGACCGACCTGACGTCCGACCCACCAAGCCCAGCCGGGCTCTCCTACGCCAGTGGAGTCGGTGACCTTCCGCTGCTCGGCGACACCATCGGCGCCAATCTGGCCCGCGCCGTCGAGCTGTACGGTGAGCGCGACGCGCTCGTCGACATCCCCTCCGGCCGCCGCTGGACCTACGCCGAGTTCGGCCGGTCGGTGGAGGAGGTCGCGCTCGGGCTGATGGCCAAGGGGGTCGCCAAGGGCGACCGGGTCGGCATCTGGGCCGTCAACTGCCCCGAATGGGTGCTGTTGCAGTACGCGACCGCCCGCATCGGCGCCATCATGGTCAATATCAACCCCGCGTACCGCGTCCACGAGTTGCGGTATGTGCTCCAGCAGGCGGGCATCTCGGTCCTGGTCTCCTCCATCGAGCACAAGACCAGCGACTACCGTCGGATGGTCGAGCAGGTGCGCTCGGCCTGCTCCGCCCTGCGCGATGTCATCTACATCGGCGACCGGACCTGGGACATGCTGGTGCGCGCGGGAGCCGATGTCGCCCCCGGGCGGCTGGCCGAGCGCGAGGCCCGGATCGGCTGCGACGACGCGGTCAACATCCAGTACACCTCCGGCACCACCGGCTTCCCCAAGGGCGCCACCCTCTCCCACCACAGCATCCTCAACAACGGCTTCTTCGTGGGGGAGACGGTCCGCTACACCGCCCAGGACCGGATCTGTGTGCCGGTGCCCTTCTACCACTGCTTCGGCATGGTCATGGGCAACCTCGCGGCCACCACCCACGGCGCCTGCGTGGTCATCCCCGCCCCCACCTTCGACGCCGTCGCCACCCTCTCCGCCGTCGAACGGGAGCGCTGCACCTCGCTGTACGGCGTGCCCACCATGTTCATCGCCGAGCTGGCCCTGCCGGACTTCGCCACCTTCGACCTCAGCTCGCTGCGCACCGGGATCATGGCCGGATCGCCGTGTCCGGTGGAGGTGATGCGGCGGGTGGTCGGCGAGATGCACATGGCGGAGGTGTCCATCTGCTACGGCATGACCGAGACCTCACCGGTCTCCACCCAGACCCGGCCCGAGGACGACCTCATGCGCCGCACCTCGACGGTCGGCCGGGTGCTGCCGCATGTCGAGGTCAAGATCGTCGACCCGGTGACCGGGGCGACCGTGCCCCACGGCACCCGCGGTGAGCTGTGCACCCGCGGCTACTCGGTGATGCTCGGCTACTGGCAGGAGCCCGAGCGGACCGCCGAGGCGATCGACTCGGCGCGCTGGATGCACACCGGCGACCTCGCGGTGATGGACGGCGAGGGCTACGTCCAGATCGTGGGCCGGATCAAGGACATGATCGTCCGCGGCGGGGAGAACGTCTATCCGCGGGAGATCGAGGAGTTTCTGCACACCCACCCCAAGGTCGCGGATGTGCAGGTCGTCGGCGTACCGGACGAGAAGTACGGCGAGGAGATCCTGGCCTGCGTCATCCTGCGCGAGGGCGCCAGGACCCTCACCCGAGACGAGCTCGTCCGCTTCTGCCGGGGCCGCCTCGCCCACTACAAGGTCCCCCGCTATCTGCGGCTCATGGACTCCTTCCCGATGACGGTCAGCGGCAAGGTCCGCAAGGTCGAGCTGCGTGAGGCGGCCGCCCGGGAGCTGCTGCCCGAGACCCGGTCCGAGGCCGATCCGGCCAGATCGGAAACGCCTTCGGGAACGCCTTTGGAAACGCCTTCGGAAACGCTTGCCGAGCGGGCCGAGCCCCAGGCCGCGCCCAGCTGATGAGATGCGGGCCCCTCTACCACAGCAGGGGCCCACACCCCCGCAGGGGCCCACACCCCCGCGCCGGGAACGCCATGTGTCACCGGCCTCCCGTCACTGGATGCCGTTCGGCAGACAGGACTTCACCCCGGATCGCGCGCCGCGGCTGAAGTAGGAGACCCGCTGGGAAGCGTCGCCGTGGTCGGAGACATCGGTCCACGGGGTCCTGTCGGCGAGCGCGGTCAGGGCGTCCGCCAGCTCCTCGGTGTCGCCGTCCTCGAAGGTGAGCGTCCCGTCCTGCGCGGCGCCGAAGAGGACCGCCCCGGCCAGGCAGTCGGCCTGGAGCTCACGGGCCAGATCCACCAGCCCCGCGTCCAGCCGGTTCTGGACCGCGTGGCCCCACTCATGGGCGATCACCAGATAGACCCAGGCGTCGCCCCGCGCATGACCCCAGCGCATCAGATCCATGTCCCACGCTATGTAGTCGCCGTCCGGGCAGTACACGGCGTTGTCGTCCGGTAGGGGCGCGTTGCCGCACACCGGAGCGCCGGGGGTGCCGCCGTCGTAGGCCCCCGAGACCCGGGGCGGGCCGTAGCCGCCGGTGAACAGCTGGGACCAGTGGGTCTGCCAGTAGGTGTTGGTGACGGAGACCGCGGCCTGGATGTCCTCCTCCACGCTCCCCCCACCGTCGGGTCCGGCGCCGGTGGTCGACGGTTCGGGCGTGCTGGACGGCGGCCCGGGCGCGGGCGAGGAGCTCTCCACCGCGGGCGGGGGCACATCGCCGCCCCCGCATCCGGTCACCAGGAGGAGGGTCAGGGCGGCGGCGAGAGCGGCCCATGACCTCGGGTACCACGGAACAGCCATCGTTCGGCCTCCGGCCGGTCGAGCGGATGGGACGGGTGAACGGTGGAGGGTGGTCCCTCAAAGGAAGCGTTCCCCCGGTCATGAGCACAAGGGCCGACCGGGTCAGCCGTCCGGCGGGCCCATCCGGATCAGTGCGTCCGCCGGGTCGTTGACGGGCTGCGGGGTGCCGGTGAGATCCATGATGAACAGCGGCAGATGCAGCGCGTCGGCGCGCGCCCGCGCCTCCCGCGCGTAGCCCGCGAGCGAGAAGAAGACGCTCATGGCCGACTTGTGGAGCCCGTTCAGCCACAGGCACTCGATGTCCCGCAGCCCGGTGGGGCCGGTGGTCGGATCGACCTGGGCGACCACGCCCGTCCCGTAGAGGTCCACCCCGGAGACCGCCCGGTCCTCCGAGGGCCGCAGGCTGTGGAAGCCGAGCCACTTCAGATACTGCGCGGCGGCGGTGACCGCGTCCCGCGCGGTACGGATCGTGACCGGCCGGAAGGCCGGGCGCCGCACCACCGGGCCGCCGGGCCCGGCCGCCGCACCCGGGCCCACCGGGGGCGGCGCGGCGGCGACGGGCACGCGGACCACCGCACCGCAGTCGCAGCCGAGCTCCGGCTGCGGCCAGTGGCCCTGGCGGCCGCAGGACGGGCAGTTCACCGCCACCCAGAGGTTCTCCCAGGTGCGGTGGGAGAGCTCCTCCGGGCTGCCGTCGCGGAGGACGGGGAGGGTGACCGGGGCGCCGCACGCACAGGGGAAGGCGGGCGGCGTGAACGACTGCTCGCGACGGCACGCGGGACACCGCACCGGCACGTTGTCTGTCATCGGGGCGCTCCGTGGGCGGAAGGCGGATGCGGTATCGGTCCATGCTCCCCGAAGCGGGCGGCAGCGGGGAGGGACTTGGGCGTTCTGTCCCCCGCGGCGGGGGCGCCGTGTTAGGGCCTGTCGTCAAAAGGGGCGCCCTGCTCCCGACGCCTGGCACGGCGTCCCCAGCTACCTACCGCTGCGAGGTGCCCCCGCTGCGTTGTCGCGTCGCCCAAGTACGCCCAGTACAAGGGCGACGCTCCGCCTTGCGAGGCGCCCCCGGCTACCGCTGGGAGGTGCCCCCTGCTCGCGGCCGGACGCCCCCTTTGACGACAGACCCTAGGCGGGACGCAGTAGGTTGGCGGCGTGAGATTGAGGGTTGAGTTCACCACCGAACCGTTCGACCTCGACGAGGTGCCGGCGCACGCCGTGGCCGCCCGCGAGACCGTCCAGGCCGCCCCGCTGGACGCCGTGGACGTCGGCCCCTTCGGCAACACCGCCGAGGGCGGGGCCGAGGCGGTGCTTGAGGCCGTCGACCGGCTGCTGCGCAGCTCCCTCGAAGCCGGTGCCACCCGTATCTCGCTCCAGGTCAGCGTCCTCGGGGAGGCCGAGGCGTGAGCGTTCCGGCCGACCACCCCTTCGCCGCCGCGGTGAAGCCGCTCGTCGACGCCATGGGCGGCGAGATGATCGCCCCCGACCGGGCCCGGGGCGACGATGTGGTGCTCTCCTGGGAGGGCCGTCCGGTGGTCGCCGTAAGGCTGCCGCATCTGTCGGACTCGCTCGACCGCATCCTCGCCGACCTCCAGCGCCGCTACGGCGTACCGCTCTCGGCCCTGGACCGCAAGACCAAGCAGTCCGTGGTCCGCCAGCTCGAGCAGCGCGGCGCGTTCTCGGTGCGCCATGGGGTCGAGACGGTCGCCGGGGCCCTCGGGGTCAGCCGCTTCACCGTCTACAACTACCTCAACCGGGAGAAGGGCGGGGACTGACGGCGTCCCCTTTCGCGGCCCCCCCCGCGTACCGGCCGCGCGCTCCCGTTACCCGGAGTTTTCAACAAACTGTTGACGTTCGGCACGGGAGCCTCCTAGCTTGCGAGTGTGACTTCCAGTGCACCGCCGGGGCTGGCCCGGTTCAACGCGGTGGACGACCGGGACGCCGCCGCGCTGCTGCGCGAGGTGTGCGCCGGCCGGGCCTGGGGCGCGGCGATGGCGGCCGGGCGGCCGTACGGGACGGTCGGGGAGCTGCTCGACGCCTCGGACGCGGCCACGGCCGGGCTGACCGCCGCCGACCTGGCCGAGGCGATGGCCGGGCATCCGCCCATCGGACGCCCGGCACCGGGCGACGCCGCCTCGGCGCGGGAGCAGAGCGGGGTACGGGACGCGGAGCGCGCGGAGCTGCTGGAGCTGAACCTCGCGTACCAGGAGCGCCACGGCCATGTCTTCCTGATCTGCGCCACCGGCCGCACCGGCGAGGAGATGCTGGCCGCGCTGCGCGAGCGGATCCACCACGACGCCGACACCGAGCGCGACATCGTCCGCACCGAACTGGGAAAGATCAACCGCATCCGGCTGACCCGGCTGACGGAAGCGCTGACGGAAACCCGGGCGGAAACCCTGGAGGCCCCGCGGGCCCCGGCGGAAGGAGAGCGGTGATGGCGAGCGGTGCCACCTCGGTGTCCACCCACATCCTGGACACCAGCATCGGCCGCCCCGCCGTGGGCGTGGTCGTCGAACTGTCCGTCCGCTCCCGGCCCGGCGCGGAGTGGACGGCGCACGCCGACTCGCTCACCGACGCCGACGGGCGCTGCGGGGACCTGCCCGCCCTCCCCGAGGGCACCACCCACGCACGGCTGCGCTTCGAGACCGGGCCGTATCTGACCCATGCCTTCTTCCCGGAGGTCGCGGTCGCCTTCGCCGTCGAGCCGGGTGAGCACTACCACGTACCGCTGCTGCTCACCCCGTTCGGCTACTCCGTCTACCGAGGGAGCTAGCACCGATGCCCACGCTCGGCCCGAACAGTTACGGCAAAGCCGAAACCCGTGTCGTCCGGGTGGTGCGCGACGGTGCCGTGCACCACCTGAAGGACCTCAATGTCTCGGTGGCGCTCTCCGGTGAGATGGAGGAGGTCCACCTCTCCGGCGGCAACGCCAACGTCCTGCCGACCGACACCACCAAGAACACCGTGTACGCCTTCGCCAAGGAGCACGGCATCGACACGGCCGAGGAGTTCGGCATCCGGCTGGCCCGCCACTTCGTCACCAGCCAGGAGCCCATCCACCGCGCCCGCATCCGCGTGGAGGAGTACGCCTGGGAGCGGATCGGGACGGCCGGGAGCGCCGAGCACTCCTTCGTCCGCCGTGGCCAGGAGGTCCGCACCGCCCAGATCACCTTCGACGGCGAGCGCTGGGAGGTGGTCTCCGGGCTCACCGGCCTCACCGTGCTGAACACCACGGACTCCGAGTTCTGGGGCTATGTGAAGGACCGGTACACCACGCTCCCGGAGGCGCGCGACCGGATCCTCGCCACCGATGTGCGCGCCCGCTGGCGCTACGGCTGGAGCGAGGACACCCGGCCGATGCCGGACTGGGACCACGGCCACACCGAGGCGCGCGGCCATCTGCTGAGCGCGTTCGCCGGGACCTACTCGTACTCGCTCCAGCAGACGCTCTATCAGATGGGCGCGCGAGTGATCGAACACCGCCCCGAGATCGACGAGATACGCCTCTCGCTGCCCAACAAGCATCACTTCCTGGTCGATCTGGAACCCTTCGGCCTCACCAACGACAACGAGGTCTACTTCGCCGCCGACCGGCCGTACGGGCTCATCGAGGCCACCGTGCTGCGGGACGGCGCCGAGCCCCGGATCCCCACCGACTGACGGACCCCACCGATCCCTACTGATCCCCACTGATCCCCACCGACCGATACGACGGGAGGGCCACGCTCCGTGAACCGCATCGTCATCGAGAACTGCGCCGTCGCCACCGTGGACGCCCACGACACCGAGTACGCCTCCGGCCATGTCGTGGTGGCGGGCCACCGCATCGAGTCGGTGGGCGAGGGGCGCGCGCCGGAGGGGCTGGCGGACGTCGTCCGCCGGGTCGACGGCACGGGGCATCTGGTGACCCCGGGCCTGGTCAACACCCATCACCACTTCTACCAGTGGCTCACCCGCGGCCTGGCCCAGGACAGCAACCTCTTCGACTGGCTGGTCGCGCTCTACCCCGTCTGGGCGCGGATCGACGAGCCGATGGTCCACGCGGCGGCCCGCGGCTCGCTCGCGATGATGGTGCGCGGCGGGGTCACCACCGCCATGGACCACCACTACGTCTTTCCGCGCGGCAGCGGCGATCTGCTGGGCGCCGAGATCCGCGCGGCCCGCGAGCTGGGCGTGCGGTTCACCGTCGCCCGCGGCTCCATGGACCTCGGCGCCTCCGCCGGCGGACTGCCGCCGGACTTCGCCGTGGAGTCCACGGAGGACGCGCTGGCCGCCACCGAGGAGGCCATCGACACCCACCACGACCCGGCGTTCGAGGCCATGCTGCGGATCGCGGCCGCGCCCTGCTCGCCCTTCTCCGTCTCCACCGAACTGCTCCGCGAGTCCGCGGCGCTGGCCCGCCGCAAGGGCGTACGGCTGCACACCCACGGCTCGGAGACGGTGGAGGAGGAGAAGTTCTGCCATGAGCGGTTCGGGATGGGGCCGACCGACTACTTCGAATCCACCGGCTGGCTGGGCGAGGACGTGTGGATGGCCCACTGCGTCCATATGAACGACGCCGACATTCGGGCGTTCGCCCGCACCGGCACCGGGGTGGCCCACTGCCCCTCGTCCAACGCCCGGCTCGCCGCCGGGATCGCCCGCGTCCCCGATCTGCTCGCCGCGGGCGTACCGGTCGGCCTCGGCGTGGACGGCACCGCCTCCAACGAATCCGGTGAGCTCCACACCGAACTGCGCAACGCGCTGCTGATCAACCGGCTCGGCGGCCACCGCGAGAAGGCGCTGAACGTGCGTCAGGCGCTGCGCCTCGGCACCCATGGCGGTGCTCGGGTGCTCGGCCGCCAGGAGGAGATCGGCTCGCTGGAGCCGGGCAAACTGGCCGATCTGGTGCTGTGGAAGCTGGACGGCCTCGGCCACTCGTCCATCGCCGACCCGGTCGCGGCCCTCGTCCTCGGCGCCCCGGCCCCGGTGACCCTGTCCCTGGTGAACGGCGCTCCGGTGGTGGAGTCGGGCCGGCTGCTCACCGTGGACGAGGACGAGATCGCGCGGGAGGCGCGCACCGAGGCGCGGCGCCTGGCCCGTATCGCGGAAGAAGGCTGAACGCCGCAGCCGATACATCGGATGGGTCGCTGGGATAGCCGCCTTACGGCCGTCACCGGCGGCCCGTCAGGCCGTTCGGGCCCCGTTGACATCCCACCTTTCCGGTTCTAGGTTCCCGTACGCGGCTGGCCAGCCCTCCTGTCCGACCATCCACGAGCACAGGAGCCGCCATGCGTACGTCCAGACGACGGGCCGTCATCCCCCTCCGAGCGCTCAGCCTTCTGCTCGGCATGGTGCTGGCGACGATCCTCAGCGGCCCTTCCGCCGCCACCGCGGCGCCCCCGACGGCACGGGAGCCCGGACCCGGCACCGACTACGCGACCGACGATCCCTTCACCTCCGCCCGCACCGACTGGTGGCGGCAGGACCGCTTCGGGATGTTCATCCACTTCGGCGCCTACTCCCAGCTGGAGGGCGAATACCGGCGGGCGGACGGGACCGTCTGCCGCGACGCGGAGTGGATCAAGCGGAACTGTCAGATCCCGATGGGCGAGTACGAGGACGCCGCCCAGGACTTCAACCCCGCGTCCTTCGACGCCAAGGCCATCGTCAAGGCGGCCAAGGACGCCGGACAGCGCTATATCGTCATCACCTCCAAGCACCACGACGGCTATGCGATGTGGCCCACCAAGCAGAACACCTGGAATCTGCGCGACCACTCCTCCTTCGACCAACGGCGCGACATCCTGGCCGAGTTGAAGTCCGCCGCGGACGCCGCCGGGATCAAACTCGGCTTCTACTACTCGATCTGGGACTGGCACGACCCCGACTTCGCCGACCCCGCCACCTTCCCGCGCTATGAGAAGCGGATGTACGCCCAGCTCAAGGAGCTGGTCGACAGCTACCATCCGGCGCTGCTCTGGTTCGACGGGGAATGGGACGCGGACAACCCCACCAACCGCTGGTCCGCCCAGGACGGTGAGCGGCTCCAGTCCTATCTCCACGGGCTCGACCCCGATCTGATCACCAACAACCGGGTCGGCAAGCGGCGTGTCGTCGACGGCGACTACGGAACGCCCGAGCAGGAGATCCCGGACGCGCCCGTGGACGGGCAGCTGTGGGAGAGCTGTATGACCCTCAACGGCCACTGGGGCTTCGCCAAGTACGACCAGGACTGGAAGTCGCCCACCACCCTCACCCGCAATCTCCTCGACATCGCCGGCCGCGGCGGCAACTACCTGCTGAATGTCGGCCCCGACAAACTGGGCCGAGTGCCCCAGCCCTCCGTCGACCGGCTGCGCGAGATCGGCTCCTGGCTGCGGACCTCCGGCCAGGGCAGCGCGGTGTACGGGGCCGGGGCCACCGGGCTGGTGGACGAGCCGTCCTGGGGCACGGTCAGCCGGTCGGGCGACCGGCTGTATGCGTCCGTCACCTCCTGGCCCGCCGCCGGTCAGCCGCTCCACCTCACCGCGAAGGCGCCGTTCACGGTGACGGGCGCCCGGGTGCTGGGCAGCGAACAGCGGGTCGAGGTGGCGAAGGCGGGCGACGGTTTCGACCTCACCCCCTCCGGCGGACCGGCCGACGACATCGCCTCGGTGATCGAGCTGACGATGAAACCGGTCCCGGCCGCACCCCAGGGGCAGGGCCAGGGGCTGCGGGAGGAGGTCTTCGCCAATGAGACCTTCACCGGGCCGCCGGCCGTCACCCGGACCGACCCGACCGTCAACCACACCTGGCGGTTCGCCGGCTCCCCGGCCGCCGATGTCCCCGCCGACCACTTCGGCGTCCGCTGGACCGGCTATCTCCAGCCCCGGCACAGCGAGACCTACACGCTCTCGGCCGTATCCGACGACACCGCGCGGGTGTGGATCGACGGCCGCCTGGTCATCGACGCCACCACCCCGCACGGTCCACAGGTCGACAAGGCGACCGTCGCGCTGCGCGCCGGAACGAAGCACGCCATCCGGATCGAGTACACCGAGCAGACCGGTGAGGCCCATATGAAGCTGCTGTGGTCCAGCCCCAGCGTGCCCCAGCAGATCGTGCCGCGCGCCCAGCTCTACACGCCGTAGCGACGGGCAGGGGGGGGCGCGGGGCCGCGGGGGGGGGGGGGGGGGCGCGCGTGGGCGGGGTGTCGGGGGGCGCGGGGGCGGGGGGGGAGA
>NZ_JBHYVB010000148.1:0-3258 GCF_042750115.1 Streptomyces sp. NPDC059455 | reverse complement strand
GGCTGCCCCGGGCGCCCCCGCCCCCCACCCGCGCGGCGCCCCCCCCCCCCCCCTGCTCCGTGTGAACGGACCGCGTCAGTCCAGCAGTTCGTACGCGGGCAGCGTCAGGAACTCGGCGTAGTCCTCGTCCAGCGCGACCTTCAGCAGCAGATCGTGCGCCTGGCTCCACCTGCCCGCGGCGAAGGCCTCCTCGCCGACCTCCTCGCGGATCGCCGCCAGCTCCTCCGTGGCGACCTTACGGACACGATCGGCGGTGGCCTTCTCGCCGTTCTCGAAGACGACCCCCGCGTTGACCCACTGCCAGATCTGGGAGCGGGAGATCTCGGCGGTGGCCGCGTCCTCCATCAGATTGAAGATCGCGACGGCGCCGAGGCCGCGCAGCCACGCCTCGATATAGCGGATGCCGACCTGGACGGCGTTGCGCAGGCCCTGGTGGGTGGGGGTGGCGTCGAGCGACGCGATGTCGATCAGCTCGGCCGCGGTGACATGGACGTCCTCGCGCAGCCGCTCCTTCTGGTGCGGCCGGTCGCCGAGGACCGCGTCGAAGGAGGCGCGGGCCACTGGGACCAGATCGGGGTGGGCGACCCAGGAGCCGTCGAAGCCGTCGTTGGCCTCACGGTCCTTGTCGGCCTTGACCTTGTCGAACGCGACGGCGTTGACCTCGGGGTCGCGCCGCGAGGGGATGAAGGCCGCCATGCCGCCGATCGCGTGCGCGCCGCGCTTGTGGCAGGTGCGGACGAGCAGTTCGGTGTAGGCGCGCATGAACGGGGCGGTCATCGTGACCGCGTTGCGGTCCGGCAGGACGAAACCGGGGCCGCCGTCGCGGAAGTTCTTCACGATCGAGAAGAGGTAGTCCCAGCGGCCCGCGTTGAGCCCGGAGGCGTGGTCGCGGAGCTCGTAGAGGATCTCGTCCATCTCGTACGCCGCCGTGATCGTCTCGATCAGAACGGTGGCGCGGATCGTCCCTTGCGGAACGGAGAGGTGGTCCTGCGCGAAGACGAAGACGTCGTTCCAGAGGCGGGCCTCGAGGTGGGACTCGGTCTTGGGGAGGTAGAAGTACGGCCCCTTGCCCATCGTGAGCAGACGGCGGGCGTTATGGAAGAAGTACAGCCCGAAGTCCACGAGGGCGCCGGGGACGGGGCGGCCGTCGGCGGAGCGCAGATGGCGCTCGTCGAGGTGCCAGCCGCGCGGCCGGGTGACGACGGTGGCCAGCGTGTCGTCGGGCCGCAGCGCGTAGCTCTTGCCCTCGGGGGAGGTGAAGTCGATCCGGCGCTCATAGGCGTCGATCAGATTCAGCTGGCCGCCGATCACATTCGCCCACGTCGGGGCGGAGGCGTCCTCGAAGTCCGCGAGCCAGATCTTGGCGCCGGAGTTGAGGGCGTTGATGGTCATCTTGCGGTCGGTGGGGCCGGTGATCTCCACCCGGCGGTCCTCGAGCGCGGGCGGGGCCGGGGCGACGCGCCAGTCCGGGTCGTCCCGGATGTGGGCGGTCTCCGGGAGGAAGTCCAGGGTGCTGGTGCGGGCGATCTCGGCGCGGCGCTCGGCGCGGCGCGCGAGCAGCTCGTCCCGGCGCGGGGTGAAGCGGTGGTGGAGCTCGGCCAGGAAGGCCAGGGCCGCGTCGGTCAGCACCTCTCCCTGACGTTCCACCGGTTCGGTGTCGACGATGGCCAGCGGGGACGGCGCTGGTGCGGACATGGGCTGTCACTCCTTGGGCGAGTCTCGGCTGGAACCTCGCGGTACCTCTGCTTTGTGGATACTAATTTTCTCATGGTGGAAGTTCAATCTTCTGTTGAACCGCTGTCCTGCCCGTCGGCGCCCCTCACTCCAGCAGTGTCAAGTCCTCGGGGGTGTCGATGTCGTCGGTACGGGCGATATCCGAGCAGTCGACGAGCGTGATCGCGGACCGATGCGCCCGCAGATAGGCGCGTGCCCCCCGGTCGCCCACCGCACTCGCCGTGACATCCGCCCACCGGTCCGCGCCGAACAGCACCGGATGCCCCCGCTCCGCGCCGTATGCGGCCGCCGCCAGGGAGGACGGCGAGCGGTACGCGGCCACCACCCGCGCCACCGCCTCGGCGCCGATCCCCGGCTGGTCCACCAGCGCGACCAGCGCCGCTTTCGCGCCCGTACCGGCAAGTGAGGCGAGCCCGGCCCGCAGCGACGAGCCCATGCCCTGCTCCCAGTCGGGGTTGTCCACCAGGACGTACCCGTCCAGCCGCGCCCGCGCCCGTACGGTCCCCGCCGCGGCGCCCAGCACGATGTGCACCGGGGCACAGCCGCCCTCCCGCAGCGCGTGCGCGGCGTGCTCCACCAGCGGCCGCCCCCGATGCGTCAAAAGGGCCTTGGGACGCCCGCCCAGCCGCCGGCCGCCCCCGGCCGCCAGTACGATCCCGGCGACCTGCGCGGAGTCCTCCGTCGTACGTTCCATGGGCCCTGCTTACCGCACATCCGGCCGGTGCGGGGGCTTCATCCCAGCCGGTCTGATTTTCGCTCTCCGTATAGCGCGTCGTGCACTGAGTGGCGTTAACTGATCCGCGGCCCCTTGTGTCCGAATCCACGCGAGGTGGAGGGTTGGGGCGGTCATGCGGGAGAGGGGGCAGGTTCGTGCGAGAGGGCGCGAGGGGGAGAAGGGCAGTGTTGGCCAACGAAGGCGCGAGGCTCTGGGGTGAACCCGGCGCCTTGTCAGTGGAGGGCGCCGCAGTCGTGGAAGTCAGGCGAGTGGCGGGCACCGAGGACGATCCGAGGGCGGCCGAACTGCGCCGTGCCGTGGCCCGGCTCAGGCGCGACCTGGCCGCCCACCCGGCGGAATTACCCGACCGGGCGATCGCGGACGACGAGCTGGCCGCGCTCGACGCCATGGCCCGCACCGGCGCCCCCGAGCTGCACCGGCTGCGCCGCTCGCTGCTCCTCATCGCGGGCGCCCTGGGCTCGGTCAGCGCCCTGGGCCCCGCCCTGACGGGCGTCCGCGCGGCGATCGACCAATTCGGCAGTGTGCCCCGGACGGGCATAGGGAGAGACTGATCGACCGGATAACGGGCAACGGGCAAGGCTGATCCGGCCGACCCGTCGGCCCCGCGCGCCCCGAGTGGCGGTTCGGCGCTCCCGCGCCCGCCACAGATCATGACGCCTACGGCGGGCTGCTCCCCTCCCCGCCCCTCCCCAAAACCGGGGCTCCGCCCCAGACCCCGACCCGGGGCTCCGCCCCAGACCCCGGGGGCTGCGCCCCAGATCCCGGGCTGGGGGTCCGTTTCAAGGCCC
>NZ_JBHYVB010000147.1:0-30107 GCF_042750115.1 Streptomyces sp. NPDC059455 | reverse complement strand
GCGCGCCCCAACCCCCCCCCCCGCGCGCCCGGCGCCGCCACCCCCCCCCTGTCTGGGCCGGGCGCCCCCCCCCCCCCCCCCCCCCCCCGCCCCCCCCCTTCATCTCGTTGGGCCGGGCTGATGAGTTACGGCGCTTGGAGGGGCTACAGGTCCGCGAACGGCGGGCAGATGTACGTGATGGCGATCAGCTGTAAGCGGGGCAGCGGCAGCGCCAGCATGAAACCGTCCTCAAGGAGGGGAAGGCGCCGTACGCCGCCGACGCCCCCTGGACGCGGGCCTTCTCCGATGTCCGTGACGTCGATCCCCATCTCGGCCAGGTCGATGAGCTGTCCGGCGAGCCTCTCCACTTCAGCGACGACGCGTTCAGGCAGTCCCTTCGCCACGTGCTCGAAGCCGGGCTCGTACTCCCACCGCCATCCACTCTCGCCGGTCACCCACCAGCCCGCCGGTCGATACCCTCCTCGTCCGCCGCCTCGGTCTGGATGGCGGACACCTCGGCGGCGATTGCGCGGGCCTCCGTCAGGTCCTCCACTTGAGCGGCGCGTGCCTCCAGCTCGCGCAGGCGTGCTGCGCGGGCGGGGTGGCGCTCGATCGCCACGGTCAACGCCCACTGTCGCAGGAACCGTCGCATCGGCGCCGCGTCCACCTGCTCACGAGCGGCCGTCATCGCCTTCGTCCGGTCGGCGTCGAATGCGGCCACCTGGCTCGGCGCGATCCGCACCAATGCAGCACGCAGCTCCTCCGCGGTCGCCTTGGGCTGCGGGATCAGGGGGCCGTGTCCGTCGGCTGCTGCCTCGCTCATGCTACCTCGCTCCGTGTCGTGCTCACCGGGGCCGCGACGATCCGCGGCTCGGTACGCCCCGTGCGCAGCCCAACGATCTGCGCCTGGTTACGGTCCATCTTCTGGCCGAGCTCTTCGAGGCCGCCGTTCAGCGGGTCGACCTTGTGGTCAAGATTCCCGGCCTTCTGGTCGAGGTTCCCGATCTGGAGACGCACCGCGGTCAGGTCGCTCTTGATGATCCCGAACTCGCGGTCGTTCTTCTCCGTGGCCTCTTCGAAACGCCGGGTCAAAGCGGACAGCTCGCCGTGGGCTATGGGGTCCTCGGGCACGCGGGGCACTCCTGCCAGATCATGGAAACGAGCAGATATCAGGCGATCCATAATATCGCGCTCACCGGGCGCCGGCCCCGCCCCTGCACCACGCCGGGTCGCCATCGGGGCGGCTCCGTAGGATAGTGCCCGGATGCGCAACTGGCCCCCTCGGCATGGCGTCGAGGGGGCCGGTGTGTTGGTGGCGGGGACAGTGTGCTCGCTCAGGACATCGGAATGGGGTGTCTCAAGACATCGGCACGACCTCGGGGGCAGGGTCTGGCGATGTCGAAGAGGCGTCTGGTGATCACTGCTGTCGTCGTAGAGGACCGTACCCAGGGCGAGGTCGCGCGGGCCTACGGAGTGTCGCAGGGCTGGGTCAGCCATCTGGTGGCCCGCTACCGAGCCGAGGGCCAGGCGGCATTCGAGCCGCGCTCGAGGCGGCCCAAGACCTCACCCACCGCGCTCGCCCCGGACACGGTCGACCTGATCGTCCGCATCCGCAAGGAGCTGACCGAACAGGGCCCGGACGCCGGGCCGGAGACGATCGCGTGGCATCTTCAGCACCATCACCATCCGCGCGTGCCGCGGGCCACGACCGGCCGCCATCTGACCGCCCACGGCCTGGCCGTTCCCGCGCCCGGGAAGCGGCCCCGCTCGTCCTGTATCCGCTTCCAGACCGAGCTGCCCAACAAGACCTGACAGGCGGACTTCACCCACCACCGCCCCGCCGACAAGGCCGGCACCGACACCCAGATCCTGACCTGGCTGGACGACCGCTCCCGCTACGCCCCGCACGTGACCTGCTGGCCACGGGCGACCGGCCCGATCATCCTCGACACCTTCCGCCAAGCCGTCGCCACACACGGCATCCCGGCCTCCACCCCCACCGACAACCGCATGGTGTTCACCACCCGCCCCTCCGGCGGCCGCGGCGGCCGCAACGCCCTGGAACACGAACTGCGCCGCCTGCACATCACCCAGAAGAACTCCGCCCCAACCACCCCACCACCTGCGGAAAAGCCGAACGCTTCCAACAAACGACGAAGAACTGGCTCCGCGCACAGCCCGACCAGCCCACCACCCTCCCCCAGCTGCAAACCCTCATCGACCGCTTCACCCACGCCTACAACCACCAGCGACCCCACCGCTCCCTGCCCCACCGGACCACCCCCGCCACCGTCTACACCACCCGGCCCAAGGCCCTGCCCGCCCACAGCCGCGACGCCGACCCCCACACCCGCATCCGCATCCGCATCCGCCACGACCGCATCAACAAATCCAGCATGGTCACCCTCCGCCCGGCCGGACCCCTCCACCACATCGGCGTCGGACGAACCCACGCCGGAACCCACATGATCATGCTGGTCAACGACCTCGACATCCGGATCGTCAACGCCGTCACCGGCGAACTCCTCCGCGACCTGACCATCGACCCCAGCCGCGACTACCAGCCAACCGGCCGCTCACCCGGCCCACAACGACGATGACCCCGAACCCAATCATGGGTTCGGGGTCATTCCGACGTCCTGCGACATCACAATCACCCCTTGGCAGGATTCGAACCTGCGACACCCGCTTTAGGAGTTTTCTCTGGGCTGGGCTGTGACCTGCAGAAATAGCGACTGCAGCATGTCTGGCCCGGGGAAACACTCCTCCGCGGTTCTCACGTCTTCACGGTGCTTCCCGTCCCCGTGCGTGCCGAATACATGCCGGTGGATGCTGTCCGACGAGGGCACGGGTTGAAGAACGCCTGGGCCCGGGTCCAGAAGGCGGTCGCGGTCTCCTTCTTCTCGTCGGTGAGGATCTCGCTGCAGGCCAAGCGGGAGTGGTCGTCGACGGCGGTGTGAAGGTAGCTGTAGCCGGCGTTCTGGCGGTTCTTGCGGCCTGCCTGCCGGCCCAGGGCCTTGTGGCCGGCCGCCGTCGGGGATGTTGCCGAGCTTCTTGATGTCCGCGTGCACCAGTTCGCCGGGCCGTTCGCGTTCGTAGCGGCGTATGACCCGGCCGGTGGCGCGGTCCAGGTGCGTGAGGCGGGCGAGGCCGAAGCGGGTCAGTACCCGGTGCACGGTCGAGGGCACCAGGCGAGCAGATGCGCTATGCGGGCCGGGCCCCACCGACGTGCGAGGCGGACCTTGATGATCCGGCGTTCTGTACGGGTCGGAATCCGGCGGGGGCTGGAGTGCGGCCGGGAGGATCGGTCGGACATCCCGGCCTCGCCGAGTTGCCGATAACGGTCGGCCCACCGCTGGGCCGTGGTCGTGGAGACCTGGAAACGTTCGGCGGCCCGCCGCAGCGTCCAGCCGTCCTCCACGACACAGCGGGCCAGGCGCAGACGGCCTGTCTCGGTCAGGAGTGCATTACGGTGGGGCACGAGAGCCTCTCTGGTCGCCGGTGCAGATATCGCAATCCACACCAGGCAGAAGGCCGTCACACGTTTCAAGATCCCTCAGCCGAGACCTGCGGCGCCAACCACCGTGGACAGAACAGCTAGGGCTCGACGAGCGGGCTCAGCGTCCGGTGCGCGATCCTGAGTCCCTGCTTCACCTTCTCAGGGGTGCCGCCCCACACCGGGTCCTCGTGTTCGACGGAGACCGTGCCGGTATAGCCCAGATCGTGGAAGCGGTCGATGACATGGCGCCAGTCGACTTCCCCCAGACCGGGTACGCGGTAGCGCCACCAGCCCGTCGCCCAGGGGTCGCCACCCTTGTCGACGATGCCGAAAAAGCCGTAGCGGTTGCGCTTTCCCGGGAACAGCTCCACATCCTTGGCCTGGGTGTGGACGATCCGGTCGAGGTACGGCTCGATGGTCTCAAGGGGGTCGATGCCGATCCATGTCAGGTGCGAGGGATCCCAGTTGAGGTAGAAGCCCAGGCCGAACATCCACTCCCACAGCTCGGGCGAGTAGGCGAGGTTCCCGGGGTATCCGTCGGGATGCCAGCCCTCCATCACACAGTTCTCGATGACGATCTTCACGCCACGCTCGCCCGCGTACTCCACCAGCTCGGGCAGCACCTTCTCGCCCTCGCGCAGGTTCTCCAGCACGCTCAGGCGCGGGTCGCGGCCGATGAACGTACCGACCGAGTCCACGCCGAGGCGGGCCGCCGTGTCGATGGCGTGCTTGAGGTGGGTGCGGATCGACTCGCGGGTCGCCGGGTCCGGGTGCAGGTTGTTCTCGTAGTACGCGAGTGAGCTGATCGTCAGTCCGGTGCGGTCGAGGAGTTCACGGGTGCGCTGCTCGTCGGCGTCCGTGAAACCGGCGACCGGCAGGTGCGAGGCCTCGAAGTCGCGGCCACCCGTACTCGGCCACACCGCCACCTCAAGGGCCTGGTAGCCCTCTGCCACGGTCCAGTCGGCGATCTCGTCCAGGGGCAGGCCGGGCAGGCAGGCCGTCAGGAATCCCAGCTTCATCGCAGGCGTTCTCCGTGTTCGTCGGTCGGGTCATCGGCGGGTGCGTCGGCGGGTGTTGCATCGTCGACGGGTGTCCATGTGCGCCGCGCCGCCGAGGCCATGACCGCGTCGACCAGGCGGGCCGAGCGCAGCCCGTCCCGTACTGTCGGCAGACCCTCGGGGTGACTGCCGCGGACGGCCGCGTAGGTGTCCTTGACGAAGTTCTCGAAACACTCCGGGTAACCCTGCGGGTGCCCCGCCGGTACGACCGAGAGGCGGGCGGCGTCGGGCGAGTTGACGGATGGGTCGCGCACCAGCGTCTCGGTCCGGTCCGGACGGCCCAGCCACAGGGACTCGGGGAGCTCCTGGTCGAAGACGGCACTGGCGTGCGCCCCGTCGAGCTCAAACCACAGCCGGTTCTTCCGGCCCGCCGACACCTGGGAGACCGTCACCGACACCAGGACCCCCTCGGTCGTACGGCCGACGACCGCGAGGGCGTCCTCCGTCGTGACCGTGACGCGGGCCGCGTCGCAGGGGGCCCCGTTGCCGAACGTCGGGCCGCCCACGCGGGGCCGGTCGGCCACCGTCGTGGTCGTCTCGGCGAGCAGTTCGGCGACCCGGACCCCGGCCACCCATTCGACCAGGTCGAACCAGTGCGACCCGATGTCGGCGAACGCCCGCGAGGCGCCGCCGGCCGCCGGATCCACCCGCCAGCTGGTGCTCTCGGGGGACAGCAGCCAGTCCTGGAGGTATGACCCGTGCAGGAGCTGCCAGGCGCCGAATCCGTCGGCCGCGACACGGGCCCGCAACTCGCGGACCATGGGGTGGTAGCGGTAGACGAACGGCACGGTGACGATCCGGCCCGCCGACTCGGCCGTATCCACGAGGAGTCGGGCATCGGCCGCGGTCGTCGCGACGGGTTTCTCACACACGACGTGCTTGCCAGCCCGCAGGGCGGCGACCGCCTGACCGACGTGCAGGTGATTGGGGGTGCAGACGTGGACGACGTCGATCGTGTCGTCGCTCAGGACGGCATCGAGGTCCGGGTAGCCGACATCGACCTGCCAGCGCTCGGCCGCCGCGAGGCTGCGCTTGGCCGTGGAGGACAGGACGCCGACGACCTCGGCCCCGCTCGCGCGTGCGCTGCGCAGATGGACGTCGCCGATCATGCCCGCGCCGAGGACGGCGACGCGCAGGCGCGCGGTGCGCCGCGCCCGGCCGGCCGCGATCGCCGTCACGGGTACGGGTGCGGACCGGGCGGGGGCGCCGTCGGTGGAGGGGGCGTGCGGGGAGTGCCCAGTGGGAACCGTCATACCTGGCCCTGCTTTCGATGCGCGCGGCCTGCGCCGACCGCCGGCCGTGTCCGGGCCCCCTCCACAACGGCCCTTCCCGCCCGCAGAGCGGCAACGGGATCAGCCGCCTGGTCCAGCTCGACGAGGACGGTGTCGGCGCCAGGCGTACGGGACATCGCGTCGGCCCACGCTCTCCAGTCCACGATGCCGGTGCCCAGTTCGGCCATGTAGGGCTGTTGCTGGGCGAAGACCGTCTCGTCGATGGTGAGTTCGACGTCGATCGGCTTGACGGCGTCCTTCCAGTGCGCGAGCGCGATGCGCTGGGAGTGACGGCGCGCGACGGCGACGGGGTCGCCTCCGCCGAGCGCGATGTGGCAGGCGTCGGGGCACAGCCACACGTAGCGCGGATCGGTCAGGGCCATGAACAGGTCGATATCCCTCTCGTACCAGAGGGTGCTGTTGGACTCCGTGTGGAAGGCGAGCTTCACGCCGTACTGGGAAACGGCCTCGCCGACCACGTGGGCGATGTCGGCCATCCGGGTCATGTACGCGGCGTCCACGAAGAAGGGCGGAGGCGTCCCGAACGTCGTCCGCATCGGCAGTCCGGCGACGAGCAGTTCCGCCCCCACCTCGGCGAGGAAGGCGGCGCGTCGCTCGGCGTCGGCGACGATCGCGGGCAGGTTGCCGCCCTGCCGCCAGTCGGGGGCGTCGCTGCCGGCGACGAACGCGCTCACCACGGACAGGCCGCGGGCCGCCAGCTCGCTGCGGAAGGAGGCCGCGCTGCCGAAGGCGCGCAGAGCCGAGTCGATGTCGCCTGGTGCGAAGGTCAGCTCCAGGCCGGTGACGCCGACCTCCGCCAGCGCGTCCATCACTCGTTCCCAGAAGGGGCGGGGATGGTCGCGGGCCCAGTCGCGCAGGGCGTCGGCGGAGTCCAGTCCCCAGAAGTCCGGGTGGTAGAAGGTGATGACGTCGGTCGCGAAACGCGGTGCCGGCGGTGTCAGCGGATCCAGCGGTGTCATGCGGCGCCTCCACGGGCGTTGTAGACGGTGACGCCGTCGGCGTCGACGGCGTCCCGGTAGCCGCGGAACACGGCGAGCGCCTCGTCCCGCAGCACATCCCGTACGACCTTGATGCCGCGTGCCTCGAACTGCTCTGCCCAGTCCGCGCCGAGCGGGCCCTCGTCGAAGGTCGTGATCTCCTCCAGGTCCGGCCCCTCACCCGCGACCACGAGACCACGCACCCCGGACCACATCGTCGCGCCGTAACACTGCACGCACGGACGCCAGTTGACGACCAGCTCGTGCGCCGGCACGCCCTCGCCGCCGAGGTCCCAGCCGCCGGTCGCCGTCTGGGCGAGGCCCAGCGCGACGACCTCGGCGTGCGCGCTGGAGACACCGGAGGCGAGTACGACGTTCACGCCGACCGAGATGATCCGGCCGGTGTCCTGCTCAGCGACGAGTGCCGCGAACGGACCTCCGTTGCCCTCACGCCAGTTGCGGTCGGCGAGGCGGTGCACGAGGCGCATCCGGCCCTCGCGGTCGGGGATGACGGCCGGCACGTCGGCGAGTTCGTCGTCGATCCACGCGGGCAGCGCCACGCGGTATTCCTTCGGAATGTCGATCACGGTTTCGGACCCCTCTCAGTGGACGGCGGGCGCGGTGATGCGTTCGGCGACGGCGCGAGCGGCCCGTACGGCGGTCACCGCGCCGGCCAGCGTGACGTTGGCGGCCATCGCGGTGGGGATCACGCCGTTGCCCGCGAGATACAGGTTGTCGAAGCCCCACACCCGGCCGTCGGGGTCGCACACGCTGGTGCCGTCGTCGGCACCGCCTGCCCGGACGGTGCCGGTCTGGTGCAGCGACGAGCCGGGCGGGAGCAGGGCCAGTTCGGTCTCGGGATCGAACGTCCCGAACTCCTCGGCGAGCGATCGGACTTGGTCCCGCCCCCGGCTGATCAGCTCGCGGTCGGCGTCGGAGTAGCCGAACTCGACGGTGAACCGTGGCATCCCGGCGAGGTCGGTGTCCGACTCCGAGAAGACGAGCCGGTTCTCGGGGCGGGACTCGACGGGGGCGTACAGCGACAGGCCCACCGAGTGCGCCAGGGGGCGGCCGGCCTCGTCCACGTACGTGCGGTTCATGATCTGGCCGTGGAACGGCTGCGCCGCTCCGTTCTGCGGCAGCCAGAGCGAGTCCGTGGCGAACTCGCCGGGGAGCGGCAGGGGCAGGGCGTCGAGGCCGATGCCGAACCGGTCGAGGTCGAGCAGCACCCGGGCGCTGATGAACGCGTGCTCGTTGAGGTGACGCCCCAGTGCCGCGGGCCGTATGCCGGACGCGAACAGCAGTTGCGGGGTGCGCAGGGTGTCGGCGCACACCACCACGGTGTCCGCGAGGAGTTCGGACTCGGCGCCGTCGGCCACGCGACGCAGCCGGGCGCCGGCGACCCGGCCGCCCTCGGTGACGAGGGCCGTGGCGAGGGTGCCGGTCAGGAGCGCGAAGGCCGGGTCCCCGCCCGTCGCGATCGCGGGGAAGACCGTGCCCGGAGCCGTGCGCGGCATGGGTCCCGCCGGTGTCGCGGTGACCGCCATCGGCATCGGCTGCGGCCGCCGGTCGTCCGGTCCGACGCCGTCGTAGCGTCGGCCCAGCACGTCAAGTACCCGCTGCCCGACCGGGGTTGGGCCGATGGCGGCGGGTGTGACCGCGAGCAGGCGGCGCGCGGTGTCCAGATCCGTCGCCCAGCGGTCCGGGTCGCCGAAGTCGAACACCTCGTCCCCGGCGGGCCAGGGCGTCGCGGCGGTCCAGTGCACTCCCATGCCGCCCGCGTTCCACGCGAGCGCGGCAGCCGGCATCGCCTCGGCGTCCTCGCCGAAGGCGAGCGCGTGGAACATGCCGGGTGCCAGGCCGGTGATGCTGTCCCCGACGTCGCGCACCACTTCGGCGCCCGTGTACAGGCCCTGGATGCCGGTGGCGACCCGCTCGTTGTAGCGCGACCACAGGGCCGGGTCGTCGAGGTCGTGCAGGTGCAGGCCGGGGGCCGAGCCGATCGGCCGACCGCCGTCGACCATGGTGATGTCCAGCGTCAGATCGGTGTCCCGCAGCAGCCGGGCCACGACGGACCCCATGATGCCGCTGCCCACGATGAGAACGCCGGTCCTGCTGGTGCCGGTCATGGTCGGGCTCCTGTCCTGCGAAACGTGGTGTGAGGGGAAAGTACTGGTGGGATGCGCGATCACGCGCTCGGGACGGGCGGGCCGAACAACTCGGTGTCCATGTGGTCGAGCACGAACTTGACGGCGCCGATGAGCGGGCCGTCGGAGCCCAGTACGGTGGCGCGCAGTTCGACGGCGGGGGTACGGGCGCCGCGCATCGCCTCGCGCACCGGAGGCAGCAGCACATCGGCCGCGTCCTCCAGCCCGCCGCCGAGCACGATGAGTGACGGCGCGACCGTCCACGACAGGGTGGTGAGGATCGACGCGATGTTCTCCACGAACTCGTCGACCTCCGCGAGCGCCGCCGTATCGCCGGCCCGAGCCGCGGCGAAGCGGCCGAGCGCGACACGCCGCCGCGCCGGATCCGGTGAGGTCAGCCACGCCACGGGACGGTCCTCGACCGAGCCCGCCGGCAGCGACACCGCCTCGGCGATCTCGCCCGCGGCGCCTTCGAAACCACGGTGTACGTCCCCGCGTATGAGGATGCCGAGACCGGTCCGGTTCCCGAGCATCGCCCATACGACGTTGTCATGGTCACCGGCCGCACCCCGCCAACGCTCGGCGAGCGCACCGAGATTGGTGTCGTTGTCCGCGAACCACGGCACGCCGATGCGCCGCCCGAGTTCCTTGGGCAGGTGCACGCCTTCCCAACGCGTAGTGTGCACCAGACGTCGTACGACGCCGTCGTCGTCGATCGCGCCACCGCTCGCGATCGCTCCGGCCCGCAGCCGGTCGGCCGACCCGCCCGCGTCGTCGAGCGCCTCCAGCACCAGCGCCGCCGCGTCGTCGAGCGTGGCCTTCGGATCCTGGTAGGCGCGCAGCGGCCGGTGCGCCCGGCCGACGATGCGGCCGCGCACGTCGGCGACGACCGCGGACACGTCCAGGGTGGTGACGCGCACAGCCGCCAACAGCGCGTGGTCGGCTCGCAGTTCGTACCGGCGAGCGGGGCGCCCGGCGCAGCCGCTCACCGGCACCCGCTCGAGTTCGCTCACCCAGCCCGCGTCGACGAGTGAGTCCAGGATGAGTTCGATGGTGCGGCGGGACAAGCCGACCCGCTCGGACAACTCGGCCAGCGTCATCGACCCGGCCGACACCGCCAGGGCGCGAAGGATCACCGAGGTGTTGACCCGCCGGACGGCGCTCTGGTTCATCCCGGGCATCAGCACGCCTCCGCCGAGACGGACCCCGTCGCCACCACCGGGTCGAACACACCTGTGGTGTCGGCCGCCGACGTAGCCCCGGGCCTGCCGTACTCGCGAGTGGGGTCGCCGAGCCTCCCGCGGGGGGCCGGCCCCCCCCCCCCCCGCGGGTCTCAGTGGTGGGTCCAGTGGCGGGTCTCAGTGCCGGGGCGGCTGCTGGTCGGCGGATTCGGTACGGGCCTCGGACACGATCTGGCCGGTCCACTCCGAGAGCAGCGGATCGGCGATCTTGTCGGCCTCGGCCTTCGCCCGCTTCCGGTCCCGCTCGGCCTTCTCCTCCGCCTCCATCTCCGCGATGACGTCGATCGGCGGCGGGGCCTTGGCCAGGAAGATCCAGGTCAGATAGACGCAGAGCAGGAACGGCGGAATGCCGAGCGCGACCTTGACCCAGCCGAGCTGGGTGGCGTCCCCCCACCAGTAGAGCGGGAACAGCACGGCCGACTTGGCCAGCAGGATCAGCCCCCACGCCCAGGTGGACCGGGTGTAGGCGCGGAACCGGCCCGGGTTGCGGGTGCGCCAGGAGAGGTTCTCCTTCAGCATCGGCCCGAGCAGCACCCCGATCAGCGGGAAGCGGAAGATCGCCGAGAGGATGTAGGCGATCGACAGGCCCAGGGTGTAGAGCATGCCCGGCAGATAGAAGTTCTTCGCGTCGCCGGACATCATCGCGAAGATCGCGCCGAACGCGACCCCGAAGACCCCGCTGAAGGCGTGCTTCAGCGTCTCCTTGCGCACCAGCCGGGCGAGCCCGAGCAGCACGGTGAGGCCGATCGCGGCGATCGCGGCGAGGTGGATGTCCCGCTTGATCGTGTACAGCAGGACGAAGACCAGACCGGGGACGGTGGTGTCCACCATGCCCCGCACCCCGCCGAACGCCTCCAGGAGCGCGGTGTCCGCCGCCGCTCTGCTGTCGGCGGCGGTGTGTCGGTGCCCGGTCGGGGGCGTCTTGTCGTCTGGCGTCACCGGCTACTCCTGTCCGAGCGGTCGGAGTTCGTACTTCGGATTGAACAGCACCCGGCGCCCATGGCTCATGGAGATCCGGCCCGAGGCGATCAGCTTGCGCCCCGGTTCTATCCCGATGATGGAGCGACGGCCCAGCCACACCACGTCCAGCGCGGCGGTGCCGTCGAAGAGCTCCGCCTCCAGCGCGGGAACTCCGGCCCGCGGCCTGAGCGTCACCGTGCGCAGCGTGCCCGTCACCTTGACGATCTGACGGTCACCGCAGTCGCCGATCTTGGTACAGCCCGCGGCCTCCGCGTCCTGCTGCAACTCGGCGGAGTGCAGTTCCTCCTGGGAACTCGACAGCCGGTCCAGCATCCGCCGGAACCGGCCGGCCGGTTTGTCGGACCTGTCTCCCCTGTCGGCCCCGTCGGAGGGCTGGCGTACGGAACTCATACGGCCAGCGTACCGGTGAGCCATCGGCGAAACGCCGTCCCCGCGCTCATCGCTCGAACCGGTAGCCCATGCCCGGCTCGGTGACGAAGTGCCGCGGATGGGAGGGGTCGGCCTCCAGCTTGCGGCGCAGCTGCGCCATGTACACCCGCAGGTAGTTGCTCTCGGTGCCGTACGAGGGGCCCCAGACCTCCTGGAGCAGCTGCTTCTGGCTGACCAGCCGCCCGGCGTTGCGCACCAGGACCTCCAGCAGATGCCATTCGGTGGGCGTCAGCCGCACATCGCGGCCGTCGCGATGGGCCTTCTTGGCGGCCAGGTCGACGGTGAACACGTCGGTCTCCACCACCACCGAGTCCTCCGGCCGCCCGACGGGCTCGGCGCGGCGGACGGCCGCGCGCAGCCGGGCGAGCAGCTCGTCCATGCCGAACGGCTTGGTGACGTAGTCGTCCGCCCCGGCGTCGAGCGCCTCGACCTTCTCGTCCGAGGTCTGACGGGCGGAGAGCACCAGGATCGGCACCCGGGTCCAGCCCCGGAGCCCCCTGATCACCTCCACCCCGTCCATATCGGGCAGGCCGAGGTCGAGCACGATCACATCGGGATGGCGGGCGGCGGCGAGCCGGAGTGCGGTGGCGCCGTCCGAGGCCGCGTCCACCTCGTACTTGCGCGCCTTCAGGTTGATCACAAGGGCGCGCACGATCTGCGGCTCGTCGTCCACCACGAGCACCCGGTTCATCTGGCGGGCCTGCCTTTCCCTGTCGTTGTACCTGACGTGGAGCCGACCTCGACCGGGGGGCCGGGGGCGACCGGCGGGCGGTCGCGGGCGACACGCAGCGTGAGCACCATGGTCATCCCGCCGCCGGGGGTGTCCTCGGCGGTCAGCCGCCCGGCCATGGCCTCCGCGAAGCCGCGGGCGACGGCCAACCCGAGGCCGACCCCGGCGCCGCGCGGGGCGTCCCCGTACCGCTGGAAGGGCTCGAAGATACGGTCCTTCTCGCTGTCCGGCACGCCCGGCCCGCCGTCGGCCACGCGCAGCTCCACCCGGTCGCCGAGGGCGCTCGCGGAGACCAGCACGGGGCGGTCCGGCGGGCTGTACTTCACCGCGTTCTCCACGATGTTGGCCACGGCGCGCTCCAGCAGCCCGGGGTCGACCGCGACCATCGGCAGCTCCTCGGGGATGTCGAGGGCGACATCGGCCTCGGGGACGCCGACGAGCGCCATCGGCACCACCTCGTCCAGGTCGATCTCCCGGATGAGCGGGGTGACGGTGCCGGTCTGCAGCCGCGAGATGTCCAGGAGGTTGCCCACCAGGTGGTCCAGCCGGTCGGCGCCGCTCTCGATGCCCTCCAGCAGCTCGGCCTCGTCCTCCGCCGACCAGGCCACGTCATCGGAGCGCAGGGAGCTCACGGCCGCCTTGATGGCCGCGAGCGGGGTGCGCAGATCGTGGCTGACGGCGGCGAGCAGCGCGGTGCGGATGCGGTTCCCCTCGGCCAGCTCACGGGCCTGCCCGGCCTCCTGGGCCAGCCGCTGCCGGTCGAGGACGACGGCGGCCTGGGCGGCGAAGGCGGCGAGCACCCGGCGGTCCTCGGCGGGCAGGACCCGGCCGGAGAGCGCGAGCGCCATATGGTCGCCGACCGGCATGTCCACCTCCGCGTCCTCGGGCCGCTCGGGCGGCGGGGTGCCGCCGTGGCCGCCGACGCTGCCCGCGCAGGTCCAGGGGGCGACGTCGCTCTCCCGCTCCAGCAGCGCGACGGAGTCCATGGCGAACGTCTCGCGGACCCGCTCCAGCAGCGCCTCCAGGCTGGTCTCACCGCGCAGCACGCTGCCCGCGAGGAAGGACAGTATCTCGGACTCGGCGCGCAGCCGGGCGGCCTGATGGGTGCGGCGGGCGGCGAGGTCCACCACGGAGGCCACACAGACCGCCACCGCCACGAAGATCGCTATGGCGACGATGTTCTCGGGGTCGGCGATGGTCAGGGTGTGGGTGGGCGGGGTGAAGTAGTAGTTGAGCAGCAGCGATCCGACGGCCGCCGAGGCGAGGGCGGGCACCATGCCGCCCAGCAGGGCGGCCAGCACATTGAGGAACAGGAAGAGCAGCACCTCGTTGGCGAAACCGGGCCCGGCCTCCGAGGCGAGGGTGGCGCCGGTGGCGGTGAGCAGCAGCGTGAGCAGGGCCGGTCCGGCCACCCCGACCACCCAGCCCGCGATCAGCCGGGAGCGGCCCAGCCGGACACCGCGCGCCACCGGCAGCCCGCGGCCCTTGGCGACCTCGTCGTGGGTGACGATGTGGACGTCCAGATCGGGCCCGGACTCCCGGGCGACGGTGGCGCCCACCCCGGGTCCGAACATGTACTGCCAGGTCTTGCGGCGGCTGGAGCCGAGCACGATCTGGGTCGCGTTGACCCCGCGGGCGAACTCCAGCAGCGCCCCGGGGATGTCCTCCCCTATGACGTGGTGGAAGGTGCCCCCGAGGTCTTCGACGAGGGTGCGCTGGACCGCCAGTTCCTTGGGGGAGGCCGAGGTCAGGCCGTCGCTGCGGGCGATGTAGACGGCGAGGATCTCGCTGCCGGAGCCCTTGGCCGCCATCCGGGCCGCCCGGCGGATCAGCGTCCGCCCCTCCGGGCCGCCGGTCAGGCCGACGACGATCCGCTCACGCGCCTGCCAGGTGGAGCGGATGGAGTGCTCGTCGCGGTACTGCTGAAGGTATTCGTCCACCCGGTCGGCGGTCCACAGCAGGGCCAGCTCACGCAGCGCGGTCAGGTTCCCGGGCCGGAAGTAGTTCGACAGCGCGGCGTCGACCTTGTCGGGCGCGTAGATGTTGCCGTGCGCCATGCGGCGGCGCAGCGCCTGAGGCGACATGTCGACCAGCTCGATCTGGTCGGCCCGGCGCACCACCTCGTCCGGGACGGTCTCCCGCTGGCGCACCCCCGTGATCGACTCCACCACGTCCCCCAGCGACTCCAGGTGCTGGATGTTGACGGTGGAGACGACGTCGATGCCCGCCCGCAACAGCTCCTCGACGTCCTGCCAGCGCTTCTCGTTCCGGCAGCCGGGGACGTTGGTGTGGGCCAGCTCGTCGACCAGCGCGACGGCGGGGCGGCGCGCCAGCACCGCGTCCACGTCCATCTCGCTGAAGGTGGGCCCCCGGTACTCCACCTCCCGGCGGGGCACCTCCTCGAGCCCGTGCATCATCACCTGGGTGCGCCGGCGACCGTGGTGCTCCACGAAGCCGACCACCAGGTCCGTGCCCCGCTCGACCCGGCGGTGCCCCTCGGACAGCATCGCGTAGGTCTTGCCGACACCCGGTGCCGCACCGAGGTAGATCCGCAACTTTCCGCGTCCCATGCCCCTATTTTCCCTGTTGGACGGCGCCTGAGCGCTCGGCGAGTCTCCGGCGGGCGATACCCGTCGAGCAAACCCCGCCCCCGGCCGGACCGGCCGTCCCTTGACGCCTCCCTTACGGTCGGCGGCGCCCTCTTGACGCGTCTCTGACGCGCGGCGCCCGCTCACCTCGGGGCAGCGCCCGAACTTCTCGGGGCAAACCCCATGAAAAAGCCGGTGGGCCGTACTCCGCAGAGAAGAGTACGGCCCACCGGTAGACGCTCACATCGGGCCGGGCCTTACGCCGTCGGCTCAGCCGGACGCGAGCGAGCAGCCCGCCAAGGCGTCAAGACCGGAGGGGGCGGTCGAGCCCTGGCGGGAGATCGAGAGTTCGATGCGGTCGATCGTCGAGGCGCGCTTGTCCTTCAGCGGGCCGAGGATCGCGTTCTGTACGAAGTTGGGGCCGCCCTCGCCCGCGGAGGAGGCCAGCCGCTTGTCGGCCTCGTCGAGCTGGGTCTGGAGCAGCGCGATATTGCGGTCCACCTCGGCCTGGGCGGCGGCCGGTACGTCGCCGATCTCGGAGGCGACATCGGGGCAGTTGATCGTCTGGCCGGAGCCCGCGCCGGCCCCGCCGCCCTGGTCGGCTCCCCCGCCCTGGTCGGCTCCTCCGCCCTGCTCTTCCGCGGGCTGGGACGCGGCGGCGGTCGGGCTCGCGGCGCCGCCCGCCTCGCCGCCCGCGCCGGTGTCGGAGCCCGCTCCCGCCCCGCCGTCCGACAGCGTGCACTCGGCGAGCGCGTCCAGCCCCGCCGGCTTCTCGGCGCGCCGCCCTATGGAGATCGCGATGCGGTCCAGGGTGGACTTCCGCTTGTCCGCCAGCGGCCCGAGGATGGCGTTCTGCACGAAGTTGGGGCCGCCCTCGCCCTGGCTGGTGCTGAGCCGCTTGTTGGCCTCCGCCAGCTGGGTGTCCAGCAGGGCGAGGTTGCGGTCCACCTCGGCCTGGGCCTCCGCCGGGATCTCCGGGAGGGAACCGGCTACGGCGGGGCAGCTGATGGCCGAGGCCGCCTTGGTCGACGCACTGGCGTCGCCGCTGCCGTCCTGACCGGCCATGGCGGCTCCCACCACGACGGCCGCACAGGTGATACCGCCGATCGCCCCGGAGAGGAGGATTCTCCGGCGGTGGAGTAACGGAAGGCCACGCGACATCTGATCACTCACCTCGTTGAGGTCGGACAGGGGGTGTCTCTCGCGACGCGCCTTCTCCCCCTCGGAGCGTCACAAGGTCTCGCGCCCATGAGTACGGCCGGTGCGGCGGGTGTGTTCAACGGGTTCCGGGAAATCCCGGAAAACCCGAAGGAAGGGCTCCGGAACATGCCGAAGGGGCCCGGGGGCCCTGCCCCGGGCCCCTTCCGGGCCTTGGTGCTCTGTCGTACGCGAGCTGTCGTACGCGAGCTCCGCGTGCGAGCTCTCGTACGCGATTGCCGTACGCGAGCTCTCGTCCGCGAGCTCTCGTCCGCGAGGGCGGCTCAGCGCACCTCGGAGATCTCCGGGCCGCGCTGGAGCCGGTCGGCGCCGCCCGCGAACCGCGAGCCCTGCGCCTCGTCCTGCTGCACCCCGTCGGGCACCATCTGCGCGTCGTCCGGCAGCTTGAGGACGATCGGGTCGCGCGGGGCCATCGGGCCCTCGCCGCGCACCACGACCGTGTCCCGGAAGATCGCTTCCAGCAGACTGCCGGTCTCGGGCTGCACCGCGCCCTGCCCGGAGATCACACCGCGCAGGAACCAGCGGGGCCCGTCCACGCCGACGAAGCGGACCACCTGCACACCGTTCTTGCCGTCCGGGAGCTGCACCGGCACCTGGGCGCGCAGCTCCCAGCCGAGCGGGCCCTCGACCTCGTCGACGATCCCGCCCTGCTGGGTGATGCCGGTGGCGATCTCGTCGCGCACCTCGCCCCAGATGCCTTCCTTCTTGGGCGCGGCGAACCCCTGGAGCTGTACGGCGCTATCCCGCAGCACCACGGTCGCGGCGACGATCGCGTCCCCCGCGACCTCCACCCGCAGCTCCATGCCCTCCACGCCGGGCACGAACAGACCTCCGAGGTCCACCCGGCCCTCGCCGGGCTCGCGCACCTCGGACACGTCCCAGGGGCCCTCGGGGCGCGGGGCCGGTGGCAGGCTCACCCGCCCCTCCACGGGTGCGGCGGTGTCCTCAGCGCCGTCCGCGTCCTCCGCGTCCTCGGCCAACTCGTCGGAGGTCACGTCGAGCGACTCGACGTCCTCCTTGCTGCGCTTGCGGCGACGTCCGAACACGTCATCGTCCTTCCCGGTCGGAACCGACCGAAGCGTATCCATTCCCACCCGTTGTGCCGTCCACGGCGGCATGACCGCCGGTGGACCCGAAGCCCCCTTCGGCCCGCGCCGACCCGGGAAGCTCCGCCACCTCCTGGAAGCGCACCTTCTCGACCTGCTGGACGACCAATTGGGCGATCCGGTCGAAGCGCTCGAACCGCACGCTCTCGCGCGGGTCCAGATTGACCACGATCACCTTGATCTCTCCACGGTACCCGGCATCGATGGTCCCCGGGGCATTCACCATGGCGACGCCGCAGCGCGCGGCGAGTCCGGACCGTGGATGCACGAAGGCGGCATACCCCTCCGGGAGCGCGATAGACACTCCGGTGGGCAGAACCGCGCGCTCCCCGGGGGCCAGCTCGGCGGGCTCGGTGGTGACCAGGTCGGCCCCGGCGTCGCCGGGGTGGGCGTAGCCGGGGATCGGCACCTCGGGGTCCACCCTGCGGATCAGCACGTCGACGGGGAGCGGGCTCATGGGTTCACCTCGAAAGCGCGCGCGACCTTCACCTGATCCGGATCGGCGAGCGCCGCGTCGATCTCCTCCGCCCGGCCGTTCTCGATGAAGTGGTCGACCCGCACCTCTATGAAGAGGGCCTGCGCCCGCACCGCGACGGGGCCGTCGGGGGCGTCGATCCGGCCCGTGGCCGAGCAGTAGATCTTGCGTCCGTGCACGGCGGCCACCCGTGCCTCCAGGTGGAGCTCGGCGCCGACCGGTACGGGCCGTACGAAGTCCGTCTCCAGCCGCCCGGTCACCGCGATCACCCGCTGGAGCCAGTTGAGCGACCCGAGCGTCTCGTCCAGCGCCGCGGCGAGCACCCCGCCGTGGGCCAGGCCCGGCGCGCCCTGATGGCCGCTGCGCACGGTGAACTCGGCGGTGACGCTCACGCCCTCGCCCGCCCGTGTGGTCAGCTCCAGGCCTCGCGCCTGGTCGCCGCAGCCGAAGCACTGGTCGTAGTGCGCGCCGAGGATCTCCCCGGGCGCGGGCGCGTCGGGGTGGCGCACGGGGGTCTTGGAGCCCTCCGGCGGCGTCAGCCCTGTCGTTCGTCCACTCACAACGGCTGACCTTACCCGCGAGAACAGTCCGGGTCGGCGGCCATGCCAAGCTGATACGCATGCGGCCTTACGACGAACGCCTCAGCGCGCCCCGTTCCTGGTGGTTCATCGCCCTCCTGATGGGGGTCTCAGTGGGGTTGATCATGCTGCCGTTCGGCACCCTGCCGATGCTCGGCGGGCTGATCGGCGGGGCGGCGCTGGCCTGTGTGGCGGTGAGTTCGTACGGCTCGGCGCGGGTGCGCGTGGTGGCGGACTCACTGGTGGCCGGCGAGGCGAAGATCCCGGTGACGGCGCTGGGGACGCCACAGGTGCTGGACGCCGCCGAGGCGGCCGCCTGGCGGACCTACAAGGCCGATCCGCGGGCGTTCATGCTGCTGCGCAGCTACATCCCGACGGCGCTGCGGGTGGAGGTCACCGATCCGGAGGACCCGACACCGTATGTGTATGTGTCCACACGGAATCCGGAGGCGCTCGCCGCCGCGCTCACGGCCGTTCGCTCGGCGTGACAGGGGCGCGCGAGGAGCTCATTTCTCCAGGGCTACGGGAAGGTCCCAGGGGATCTGCTTGGCCCGCAGATCCTTGCGGACCTTGCGCGCGAGCTTCTTGGTGTCGCGCCGGTTCATCGCGGCTCCCACGGCCGCGCCGACCATGAAGGGCGCCAGGGACGGCATGTTCCGGAAGCCGCGTCTGAGGACCTGCTGCCGCAGCTCGCGCTTCATCTGGACGCCGAGAGCCGCGTTGACGGTCGCCGGCTGGGCGACGTCGATACCGCGCTCCTCGGCCCAGGCGCCGAGGTAGGCGACGGCGCGCTGACGCGTGGAGCCGGGCGCGCGCACCCCGTAGACCTCGTGCAGCTCGGCGATCAGCTTGAACTCTATGGTGGCCACGCCGACGATCTCGGCGGCCAGCTCGGTGGGCATGGCGGGCGGAGCCGGCAGCATCGCCGCGGCACCGACGCCCGCGCCCACTGTGGCGGTGCCGCCCGCGGCACCGGCCACCAGCTTGTCCGCGAGCTCTTCGGGGCCCAGCCCCGGGAACTGCTTGCGCAGCGTCGCGAGATCGCGGACAGCAATGCGTGGAGCGTTCGCGATGATCCGGTCGGCGACCGCGTAGACCCCCGCTCTCGCGCGCTCACCGCCTCGTCGCACACCACGGCCGACAGCGGTCGCGAGCGAGGCCATCCGGCCTCGCTCGGTCTCGTTCATGTCGTCGTGTTCCACCTCCACGCCGACCCCGCGGCTCAGGCCGCGCAGTCGCGGCAGATCGGCTGGCCGTTCTTGGTCTCGGCGGCCAGCTGGCTGCGGTGGTGCACAAGGAAGCAGCTCATGCAGGTGAACTCGTCGGCCTGGCGGGGCAGGACCCGGACGGACAACTCCTCGTTGGAGAGGTCCGCTCCGGGTAGCTCCAGGCCCTCTGCCTGCTCGAACTCATCCACGTCGACGGTCGACGCGGACTTGTCGTTCCGCCGGGCCTTGAGTTCCTCGATGCTGTCCTCGTTGACGTCATCGTCGGTCTTACGTGGGGTGTCGTAGTCCGTTGCCATGTCTGTCTCCCCCTCTGGGTGTCTGTGGTGTCTCCAGCGCACGTAACGCGTGAGAGGCCGGACTTGTGCCCGACCCGAGGCGGAGATTTTGCCTCACATCAAGGTCTGTTACTCAATCGACACCCAACCGCACCCCTGAAGAGGTGATCGGGTTGGATGGCCATCGGGACCGTACACGGTCCGAATGTCGCACTCACATGCGCCATGACGTGTACTTCCCGTGATCACGGCCCCTGAAAACCCGGATTTTCCCGGCTTTCCGTCAACCGCGGCGATCACACAGAGTATATGGCCGGAAAATCGCCCATGTGATCGATCCCACACCTTACATCGGGTGGGCGGATCACGAAAATTCCGCCCAAAGCGAACACACCCGTCGGATCCCCGGCCGTCCTCTCGCCGACGTCATACCGGCAGCACCACCCGCATCACCAGGCCGCCTCCCTCGCGCGGCTCCGCCGCGATGCGGCCGCCGTGGGCGCGCGCCACGGAGCGCGCGATCGACAGCCCGAGGCCGACGCCCTTGTCGCTGCCGGTGCGCTCCGTACGGAGCCTGCGGAAGGGCTCGAAGATGTTGTCCATCTCGTAGGCGGGGACCACCGGGCCGGTGTTCGCGACCACCAGCACGGCCTGGCCCTGCCTGCTCTCGGTGGTGACCTCCACCCAGCCGTCCCGCGCCACGTTGTACCGCACCGCGTTCTGGACCAGGTTCAGCGCGATCCGCTCCAGCAGCACCCCGTTGCCCTGGACCACCGCGGGCGCACGCTGCCCGCGCAGCTCCACGCCCTTGTCCTCGGCCTCCGCCCGCACCTGCTCCAGCGCCTGGGAGGCCACCTCGGCGAGGTCCACCGGCTTGCGGTCGACGATCTCGTTGTCGCTGCGGGCCAGCAGCAGCAGGCCCTCCACCAGCTGCTCGCTGCGCTCGTTGGTGGCCAGCAGGGTCTTGCCCAGCTGGGTCAGCTCCGGGGACGCCTGCGGGTCCGAGAGCTGCACCTCCAACAAAGTGCGGTTGATCGCCAGCGGAGTGCGCAGCTCGTGCGAGGCGTTGGCGACGAACCGCTGCTGGGCGGTGAACGCCCGGTCCAGGCGCTCCAGCATCTCGTCGAAGGTGTCGGCGAGCTCCTTGAGCTCGTCGTCCGGGCCGTCCAGCTCGATCCGGCGGGACAGGTCCGAGCCCGCCACCTGGCGCGCGGTCCGGGTGATCCGGCCGAGCGGCGAGAGCACCCGCCCGGCCATCGCGTAGCCGAAGGCGAAGGCGATCACGGACAGGCCCAGGAGGGCTATCAGGGAGCGGCGCAGCAGCCCGTCGAGGGCCAGCTGGCGCTGCTCCTTCATGCAGGTGTTCAGGACCGCGTTGAACTGGTCGGGGCTGCTCTGGCCGATGATCTCGGGGCAGGTGTTGTTGGTCGGCTGGACACTGCCGCCGACGAGCTTGAACGGCAGCTCATTGCCGACGTGCAGGGCCTGCGCGGCCAGCAGGTAGATGATCGTCAGCAGCACCACCCCGGCGATCAGGAACATCCCGCCGTACAGCAGGGTGAGCCGTATCCGGATCGTGGGGCGCAGCCAGGGGTTGGGCCGCGAGCCGGCCTGCGGGTCCCAGCTGGGCTTGGGCGGCGCCGTCGGCGGCAGCGGAGTCGGAGTCGTCGCCATGCCTGATCAGATCCGGTAACCCGAGCCGGGGACGGTGACGATCACCGCGGGCTCACCCAGCTTGCGGCGCAAGGTCATCACGGTCACCCGCACCACGTTGGTGAACGGGTCGGTGTTCTCGTCCCAGGCCTTCTCCAGCAACTGCTCCGCGGAGACCACTGCGCCCTCGCTGCGCATGAGCACCTCCAGCACCGCGAACTCCTTCGGCGCCAGCTGGATCTCCTTGCCGTCCCGGAACACCTCGCGGCGGTTGGGGTCCAGCTTGATCCCGGAGCGCTCCAGGACGGGTGGCAGGGCCACGGTCGTCCGGCGGCCGAGCGCCCGGACCCGCGCGATCAGTTCGCTGAAGGCGAAGGGCTTGGGCAGATAGTCGTCCGCGCCGATCTCCAGGCCCTCCACGCGATCGCTGACGTCGCCGGAGGCGGTGAGCATCAGCACACGGGTGGGGATGCCGAGTTCGACAATCTTTCGGCAGACGTCGTCGCCGTGCACGAGGGGCAGGTCCCGGTCGAGGACGACGACGTCATAGTCGTTGACGGCGATCCGCTCCAGGGCGGCGGCTCCGTCATACACGACGTCGACGGCCATGGCCTCCCGGCGCAGTCCGGTGGCCACCGCATCGGCGAGCAGCTGCTCGTCCTCGACGACGAGTACGCGCACGTCGTTGGTCCTTCCTTGATTGCCTCAGTGGGCGGGGTGATCTCGCCAAACTCGATGGGTGTTCGGCGCCTCCATCCTGCCTCGAAGTCTCATAAACCGGCGGTAAGAGGGTCGCCGCGGGATCCCGAGTGCGGATCATGGCCGCGGCGGAGGAGCCCGCGGCGGCCGGAACACCGAATTCAGATTCTTTCGGGTCCGGAGGTTTCCCCCGAAGACGGGGTGGGGAGGACGACTGCACACCCGCGATCACGCCCTGTCCCCGGCATATCTGGCCGGCATTGCCGTCGGCAGGGGCCACTCACGTGATCAACCCGCCGTCGGCACACCCCCGTGCCACCGACCCACGACGAGGGGGCGCAACATGGACGCGTTCACCGCAGGCATTCTGCAGCGCATAGAGAACACCAAGTCCGACCTCATTCGCGCCCGTGAGACGGGCGACGACTTTCTTGTGGACGTGGAGCAGTCGGAGCTGGAAGACCTCCGCCGCCTCGCCGCCGAGCACGGCGTCGAAGTAAGCGCCTCGTTTGCCTGATCCCTTGTGGATTCCGGACCCGATCCAGATCCGGATTCCATGTGACCGTGTGACCGATTCTCATTCACCGCCGGATGGTGATCCAGAAAACATCCGGTAACCACGCCGACGCGCCCCGGTGTCCTCGTGACTCCGGGGCGCTTCCGTGTGTGTGTGGTTCTGTGTGTGCTTCTGTGCGCGTGCTTCTGTGTGTGGATGGCGCCGGGGGCGGGATTCAGTCGTGCCAGGCGCCCAGGTCGTCCAGCAGCCCGCGCAGCGGCTCGAAAAGGCCCGGCGCGGCGGCGATGGTCAGCTCGGTGGAGGCCGGGACGCCCGGCCGCCCTCCGGTGAGCGCGCCCGCCTCACGCGCTATGAGCGCACCGGCCGCGAAGTCCCAGGGGTTGAGCCCGCGCTCGTAGTAGCCGTTGAGCCGGCCGCAGGCCACATCGCACAGATCGATGGCGGCCGATCCACCGCGCCGGATGTCCCGCACCCGCGGCAGCACCCCGCCCAGGACCCTGGCCTGCCCGATGCGGCGTTCGCGCACATACCCGAAGCCGGTGCCGATCAGCGACTCCTCGAGCGGGGCCGCGGGGCGGCAGTGCACCCGCTCCCCGTTCCGCCACGCGCCCTGGCCCAGGACCGCGTGGAAGGTCTCGCCGCGCACCGGGGCGATCACCACCCCGGCGACCGTCTCGCCGTCCTTCTCGGCGGCGATGCTGACCGCCCACGACGGCAGGCCGTAGAGGTAGTTCACGGTGCCGTCGAGCGGGTCGATCACCCAGCGCACCCCGCTGCTGCCCTCGCTGTTGGAGCCCTCCTCCCCCAGCACTCCGTCCCGCGGGCGGCGGCGGGCGAGGAGGTCGGTGATCAGCTTCTCGGCGGCGATGTCCATCTCGGTGACGACGTCGATCGGGCTGGTCTTGGTGGCCGCCACCCCGAGGTCGGCCGGGCGGCCGTCGCGCAGCAGGTCCCCCGCGCCGCGGGCGGCCTCCAGCGCCGTCTCGAGGAGTTCGGTCATGAGCGGGTCGGTCATCGTGCTCCTTAGCGGATTGCCCGGAGGGGCGAGCGGCGGTGGCGGGCCGGGAGGGCGGGCGCGGCCGGTCGGAGCCCGGGGCGTGAGGGCGGGTGAGGGCGGGTGAGGGCGGGCGCGGTCAGTCGGAGCCCGCGGCGGCGGGGCGCGGCGACCGGGCCGGGCAGCAGCCCACCGGGCACACGTCATGGCTCGGGCCGAGGGCGCCCAGGGCGCAGCGCACCGGGGCGGTCGCCGCCCGGCCCTCGGCGAAGCGCTCGGTGGCCGCGCGCTCCAGCACCAGGTCGCGCACGCACGCGGCGAACCGCGGATCGGCGCCGACGGTCGAGGCGCGGGAGACCGGCAGCCCGAGTTCGGCGGCCTTGGCCGTGGCCTCGGTGTCGAGGTCGTACTTGACCTCCATATGGTCCGAGACGAAGCCGATCGGGACCATGACGACGGCGGGCGCGCCCTCGCCGTGCAGCTCCTCGAGGTGATCGCAGATGTCCGGCTCCAGCCAGGGGATGTGCGGGGCGCCACTGCGCGACTGGTAGACCAGCCGCCAGGGGCGCTCGACGCCGGTCTCCTCGCGCACCGCGTCCGCGATCAGCCGGGCGACATCGAGGTGCTGGGCGACGTATGCGCCGCCCTCCCCGTCCTCGGTGTGCGCCGCCACCGGGCCCGAGGTGTCGGCGGCGGCGGTCGGGATGGAGTGGGTGGTGAACGCGAGGTGGGCCCCGGCGCGCCGGCCCTCGGGCAGCTCCGCGAGGGCGGCGAGCGTGGTGTCCACCATGGGCCGCACGAAGCCGGGGTGGTTGAAGTAGTGCCGCAGCTTGTCCACGCGCGGCAGCGGCAGGCCCTCGCCCTCCAGGGCGGCCAGGGCGTCCGCGAGGTTCTCGCGGTACTGCCGGCAGCCCGAGTACGAGGCGTAGGCGCTGGTGGCCAGCACCAGGATCCGGCGGTGGCCGTCGGCGGCCATCTCGCGAAGGGTGTCGGTCAGATACGGCGCCCAGTTGCGATTGCCCCAGTAGACCGGCAGGTCCAGGCCGTGCTCGGCGAAGTCCTTGCGCAGCGCGTGCAGCAGCTCGCGGTTCTGCGCGTTGATCGGGCTGACCCCGCCGAAGAGGAAGTAGTGCCGGCCGACCTCCTTCAGCCGCTCGCGGGGGATGCCCCGCCCGCGCGTGACGTTCTCCAGGAACGGCACGACGTCATCGGGGCCCTCCGGACCGCCGAAGGAGAGCAACAGCAGTGCGTCATAGGGGTCTGGGGCAGGCTGTACTGACTGATCCGGCATGCTTCCGATCCTGCCACCCGCCGCTGACGGGCGGGAAACGGCCCTGCGCGACCAGGCACGGGCCCGTAATCTGTATCAGCGCTCGACGATCCTTACCCTGCTCACGGCGGAGTCTGCCTTGCCCAGTGCCAGCCCCTACCGCGCGATCTTCGCCGCCCCCGGCGCCAAGAAGTTCTCCGCGGCCGGCTTCCTCGGGCGGATGCCGCTGTCCATGGCGGGCATCGGCGTGGTCACCATGGTCTCCGAACTCACCGGCCGGTACGGGCTCGCGGGCGCCCTGTCGGCCACACTGGCGCTCTCCGCCGCCGTCATCGGCCCGCAGATATCCCGGCTGGTCGACCGGCACGGCCAGCGCCGGGTGCTGCGCCCGGCGACCCTCATGGCGCTCGCCGCCGTCTGCGGGCTGCTGCTGAGCGCGCACCGGAGCTGGCCGGACTGGACGCTGTTCGTCTTCGCCGCCGCGTCCGGCTGTGTGCCCAGTGTGGGCTCCATGGTGCGGGCCCGCTGGGCGGCGATCTACGGGGACTCCCCGCGCGAGCTGCACGCCGCGTACGCGTGGGAGTCCATCGTCGACGAGATCTGCTTCATCGTCGGGCCGGTCATCTCGATCGGGCTGTCCACCTCCTGGTTCCCGGAGGCGGGCCCGCTGCTGGCCGCCTGCTTCCTGGCGGCCGGGGTCTTCTCGCTCACCGCGCAGCGGGCCACCGAGCCCGTACCGCATCCGCGCGGGCACCACACCGGCGGTTCGGCGCTGCGCTCGCGCGGGCTCCAGGTGCTGGTGGCCACCTTCATGGCGACCGGCGCGATCTTCGGGGCGATCGACGTGGTCACGGTGGCCTTCGCCGAGGACGAGGGCCACAAGGGCGCGGCCAGTCTGGTCCTGGCGGTCTACGCGGCGGGCTCCTGTCTCGCGGGCGCGGTCTTCGGGGTGCTGCGGCTGAGCGGTCCGGTGTCCCGTCGATGGTTGTGGGGTATTTGTGCGATCGCCGTGAGTATGATCCCGCTCCAACTGGTCGGGAACCTGCCGTTCCTGGCCGTGGCGCTCTTCGTCGCGGGCCTGGCCATCGCACCCACGATGGTCACCACCATGGCCCTTGTCGAACGGCATGTACCACGCGCGCAACTGACCGAGGGGATGACCTGGGTGAGCACCGGGCTCGCGGTCGGGGTGGCGCTCGGCTCGTCGGCCGCCGGATGGGTGGTGGACGCGGCCGGCGCCCGGGCGGGGTACGCGGTGCCGGCCGTGGCCGGGGCGCTCGCGGCCGCGGTGGCGTTCCTCGGGTACCGCCGGCTCCGGCCGGCGACAGAGCGGGAGGGGTCGGGTGCGGATGGCCGTCAGGACCGTGAAGACCGTAGGGAGCAGCGTGTGGCGTAACTGGGCGGGGAACGTGATGGCCCGCCCGACGCGGATCGTCGCCCCGTCGTCCACACAGGAGCTGGCCGAGATGGTGTGCCGGGCGACGGCGGAGGGGCTGAAGGTGAAGGCGGTGGGCACCGGGCACTCCTTCACCACCGCGGCCGCCACCGACGGGCTGCTGATACGCCCCGACCGGATGGCGGGCGTGCGCGGGCTGGACCGCGAGGCGGGGACCGTGACCGTCGCGGCCGGCACCTCGCTCCGGCAGCTCAACGAGACGCTGTCGGCCCATGGGCTGTCGCTGGCCAATATGGGCGACATCATGGAGCAGACGGTGGCGGGGGCGACCTCCACGGGTACCCATGGCACCGGCCGGGACAGCGCCTCGATCGCCGCCCAGATCAAGGGTCTGGAGCTGGTGACGGCGGATGGTTCGGTGCTGCGCTGCTCGGCGGAGGAGAACCCGGAGATCTTCGCGGCGGCCCGGATCGGGCTCGGCGCGCTCGGTGTGGTCAGCGAGATCACCTTCGGGGTGGAACCGGAGTTCCTGCTCTCGGCGCGCGAGGAGCCCATGCCCTTCGACCGCGTGATGGCCGATTTCGAACAGCTTGTGGCCGAGAACGAGCACTTCGAGTTCTACTGGTTTCCGCACACCGGCAACTGCAACACCAAACGCAATAACCGCAGCACCGGCCCCGCCGCCCCGGTGGGCCGGGTCAGCGGCTGGGTGGACGACGAACTGCTGTCCAACGGCATCTTCCAGGTGGCCTGTTCGGTGGGCCGGGCGGTCCCCGCCACCATCCCCGGAATCGCCAAAATCTCCAGCCGCGCCCTGTCCGCCCGGACCTACACGGACATCCCTTACAAAGTCTTCACCTCTCCGCGCCGAGTGCGGTTCCTGGAGATGGAGTACGCCGTGCCGCGCGAGGCCGCCGTCACCGTGCTGCGCGAGCTCAAGGCGACCGTCGAGCGGTCCGGACTGCGGGTCAGCTTCCCGGTGGAGGTGCGCACCGCGCCCGCCGACGACATCCCGCTGTCCACCGCTTCCGGGCGCGACACCGCGTACATCGCCGTCCATCTGTACCGGGGCACCCCGCACCGGGCGTACTTCACGGCGGCCGAGCAGATCATGATCGCGCACGGCGGCCGTCCGCACTGGGGCAAGCTGCACAGCCGCGACGCCGCCTATCTGGCCGGGGTCTACCCCCGGTTCGGCGAGTTCGCGGCGGTGCGCGACCGGCTGGATCCGGACCGGCTGTTCACCAACGACTATCTGCGGCGGGTGCTCGGCGACTGACGCCTCCCGGCCCGTCGGCCGACTGACGCGTCAGGGCACCCCGGGCGACTGACGTCACGGCGCGCCGGGCGACTGACGTCACGGCGCGCCAGGCGGCTGACGTCACGGCACGCCGGTGGCGCCGGGCGTGGGCACGGCCTCGCCGGAAGCGTCCGTTCCGCCCTCCGTGGCACCGCCGGACGGGGTCCGGGAGGGGCCCGGGGTGGCAGGCGCGGAGGTGCCGGGCGCGGTCGCGCCGCCGGTGCCGCCGTCCTGGCCGGAGCCGTCGCCGGAGCCCTTGCCGGAGCCGGACGAACCGGACGCGTCGGGCGTCGGCGCGGTCGAGTCGCCGGCCGCGCCGCCCCCGCGGGAGATGCCCGGGGACGGCGGCTCGTCGCCGCCCCGGGAGGGGCCGGGGCCGCGTGACGGGTCGGTCGGGTCCCGGCGCACGGGGCCGGGGGTGGACTTCGGCCCCGAGGAGCCGCTCACGCTGTCGCTGACGGTGGTTCCGGTCCGGTTCTCCCCCCAGACGTTGGACACCGGGCCGCCGGAGAACATCTCGATCCCCGTGATCACGCTCATGGCGGCGACGAAGACGGCGGCCGCCCCCACGGCGTGGCGCCGCCGGACGCGCGGCCGGGCGCCGTGCGTGGTCGGCTCGCCGTAGTCGCCGGGGGCCGGGGGCGGCGGGGGCGTGACCGGCTCGGCGGGACCGGCGGGACCGCCGTACCGCCGGCGCCCGGTCGGCCGCGTCTGGACCCGCACCTCCTTGATCTGTTCACCGGTGCGCCGGAACAGATGCTGGAAGACGGTGCCGCCCGCGGTCGCCACCACGCTCACCACACCGGCGCCCAGGATCGTCCCGTAGACGCCCAGTTTGGACGCGAGCACCGCGGCGGCGACGGCCGCCAGCGCACTGCCGGCCACATGGGCCACGCTCAGCTCGATCCGCCCGCTTTTGTGTTGTCCGTCGCTGTCGGCCTTGCCGCGCATCTCCCGCCTCGCTTGGACATTCGTTCCAGCCTGCTGGGAGAAGTGACCGATAAACGAAGCAGATCGTTCCGATTCTGTCGTTTCTGTGAAACTTGCCACCCAAATTGGGCCTCACTTCGAAGGATTCAGGCTGCCACCCCCCTCCCGGCCATGAACTCGGCTGGCGTGCCGCTCTACCTGAGCGGCCCGAATGGAGTACTGTGGCGAGCCCTGGCCCCGCTTTCCCGTCCGGCCGCCCGGACCCAACGGGAGGGGTCAGAAAGGCGGCAACCAACCGGCCCGGGCAACTCGGCAAAGTTGTGGCAGGCTGCACCCGGGCAGGCCACACTCGTCTAGCGGGAGAGCAGCGACGCAACCGTGACGTCGGCAGGCACCACCCGGGAGGTCCCCATGCCCGAACTGCGTGTCGTGGCCGTCAGCAACGACGGCACACGGCTGGTGCTCAAGGCTGCGGACAGCACGGAGTACACGCTTCCCATCGACGAGCGACTGCGCGCTGCGGTGCGCAACGACCGCGCTCGGCTCGGCCAGATCGAGATCGAGGTCGAGAGCCATCTCCGGCCCCGTGACATCCAGGCCCGTATACGTGCCGGCGCCACCGCCGAAGAGGTCGCGCAGATGGCGGGCATTCCCGTCGACCGCGTGCGGCGCTTCGAGGGCCCGGTGCTCGCGGAGCGCGCCTTCATGGCCGAGCGCGCCCGCAAGACTCCCGTGCGCCGCCCCGGCGAGAACACCGGACCGCAGCTCGGCGAGGCCGTCGCGGAGCGGCTGTTGCTGCGCGGCGCCGAGAAGGACACCACACAGTGGGACTCCTGGCGGCGCGACGACGGCACCTGGGAGGTGCTGCTGGTCTACCGGGTCGCCGGTGAGCCGCACTCGGCGAGCTGGACCTACGACCCGCCCCGGCGGCTGGTCCAGGCGGTGGACGACGAGGCGCGGGCGCTGATCGGCGAGGCCGACGACACGCCCGAGCCGAGCTTCCCGTTCGTGCCGCGGATCGCCCGGCTGCCGCGCGACCGGGACAGGGACCGGGACCGGACGTCGCCCGAGCGCCTCGGCGACGAGGACGCCCCGGCACCCGCGTCCGCCGCGCTGGACGACGGTCTCGGTGAACGGGACTCGCTCACCAGCCTGCTGGAGGCCGTGCCCAACTTCCGGGGCGACATGGTCGTGCCCGAGGCGCCGGTCGCGTCGGCGGCCCCGCCGCAGGACGAGCCCGTCGAGGAGCCGGAGGCCGTCGAGCCGCCCGCCTCCGCGGCGAGCGCGGGTTCGGCATACGCGGATGTGCTGATGCCGCGCTCGGTGGCGGGCCACCGAGACCGGTTGACCGGTACGACGGACCGCCAGGCGGAGGCGGACGGCGTCCGTCCGGGCCGCCGGGCCGCGGTGCCGAGTTGGGACGAGATCGTCTTCGGCACCCGCCGTAAGAAGCAGGAGTAGCGGCTTCCGCCGCGCCGACGGGGCCCGCCCCCCCCCCCCCCGCTGGTGGAGCCGTGAGGCGCGGGGGGCGGCGCCCGCCCCCCCC
>NZ_JBHYVB010000146.1:28295-30138 GCF_042750115.1 Streptomyces sp. NPDC059455 | reverse complement strand
CGCGGGGGGTTCGCCGTGGTCTCCCGCGACATGGGCATGCGGGGGGCGCGGGCATTCCGCCGGGGGTGGTCGGGGGGGGCCCGCCGACCGGCGTTTTGGTGCGGGCGGGGGCCCCGCGGCGGCAGGCGCACGGCACGGTCAACGCCGACGGGTTCGGCGTCGGCTGGTACGCGTCGGACGACCCGGTGCCCGCGCGCTACCGCCGCGCCGGGCCCATCTGGGGCGATCTGTCCTTCGCCGACCTGGCCCGCGTGGTGCGCACGGGGGCGCTGATGGCCGCCGTAAGGGATGCCACCGAGGCGAGCGCGGACGGCGAGGCGGGCGCCTCGCCGTTCACCTCCGGGACCTGGCTGTTCAGCCACAACGGGGCGCTCCGCGACTGGCCGCACTCGGTCGCGGACCTCGCCGCCGCACTGCCACCGGCGGAGCTGCTCGGCCTGGAGGCGCGGTGCGACTCGGCGTTCGTCTGGGCGCTGGTGCTGCACCGGCTGCGGCTGGGCCACGCGCCGCCGGAGGCGCTGGCCGAGACCGTCGAGCGGCTCGCCGACGCCTCCCCCGACTCACGGCTCAATCTGCTGCTCATGGACGGGGAGACCATCGCCGCCACCGCCTGGGGCGACACGCTGTGGTACCTGGCCGATCCGGACCGGGGCGTGGTGGTGGCCTCCGAGCCGTACGACCAGGACCCCGGCTGGACCGAGGTCCCCGACCGCACCCTGCTCACCGCCACCCGCACCGATGTACTGCTCACCGCACTCAAGGAGGCTTCCCGTTGAGCCCCTTCACCGTCACCCGCACCCTGCCCGCCGATGCCACCACGACCGCGCTGCGCGCCGATGTGGCCGACGGGCTGACCAGCACCCCCAAACAGCTTCCGCCCAAGTGGTTCTACGACGCCCGGGGAAGCGCGCTCTTCGAAGAGATCACCCGGCTGCCCGAGTACTATCCGACCCGCGCCGAACGGGAGATCCTCGTCGCCCGCGCGGCGGAGATCGCCGACGCCACCGGGGCCCGCACCCTCGCCGAACTCGGCTCCGGCTCCTCCGAGAAGACCCACCACCTGATCCGGGCGCTGCCGGATCTGCGCGTCTACGTCCCCGTCGACGTGAGCGAGAGCGCGCTGGAAATGGCCGGGGAGGCACTGCTGGCCGAGCATCCACGGCTGATGGTGCACGCGCTGGTGGCCGACTTCATGAACGGGCTCGCGCTGCCCGACGACACCCCGGGGCCGAGGCTGCTGGCCTTCCTCGGGGGCACCATCGGCAATCTGCTGCCGGCGGAGCGGGCGGCCTTCTTCGCCTCGGTGAGCGAGCTGCTCGCGCCCGGCGACGCGCTGCTGCTCGGCACCGACCTGGTCAAGGACGAGGCCACGCTCGTCTCCGCCTACGACGACGCCCAAGGGGTCACCGCGGCGTTCAACAAGAACGTGCTGACGGTGCTCGACCGCGAACTGGGCGCCGACTTCGACCCCTCCGACTTCGACCACGTGGCGGTGTGGAACGCCGAGGAGGAGTGGATCGAGATGCGGCTGAGGGCCCGTAAGGAGCTCACCGCGAAGATCCCCGCCATGGATCTCGCGGTGCACTTCACGTCCGGGGAGGAGGTCCGCACCGAGGTGTCCGCCAAGTTCCGGGAGGAGAAGGTGCGGGCCGAACTGGCCGCCGCGGGGATGGAGTCGCGGCGCTGGTGGACCGACGCGGAGGGCCGCTTCGCGGTGTCGCTCGCCGTGCGCCGGTAACTCCTCGACGGAACGCGGCTCGGCCGCGCCCGGGACCATCGGTCGCGGGCCGCCGGACGCATTGCGGGGTGGCCCGTGACCGTGTGTCCCGCCCCGACCACCGAG
>NZ_JBHYVB010000146.1:0-28285 GCF_042750115.1 Streptomyces sp. NPDC059455 | reverse complement strand
TGGCGTCGCGGTGAACCGCCGCGCCCGCTCCGCGATCGATGGCTCGTCCGGCCCCCCGAGCGCGTCCCGCGCCCCCGCCCGCGCCCCCCCGCGGCTCGCTTTGCGGGGTGGCCGGTCACCCTGTGTCCCGCCCGAACCACCGACCGAATTCATGTGATGCACATCACATAAGCCGAAGAGGGTCGCAGCACAGCGCACTGTGGCCCTCTTTCTAGGTGAACTCCCTCTTGTTGTGTCCAAATCGGCCCCCTTATCTTTGGCCCGCCCGGCAGCTCGCCGCACCCGGCAGCACGAGAAGGAGCCGTCCATGCCCTTACGGGGACGCCACCGCCGCTACAAGCCCAACCGCATCTCCCGTGCCTCGCTGAGCGTCACGGCGGGCGGCGCCGGAATCGCCCTTCCACTCGTCGGCGCCGCGGGCGCGTCCGCGGCCTCGGGCGAGACCTGGGACAAGGTGGCCCAGTGCGAGTCCACCCACAACTGGGACATCAACACCGGCAACGGCTTCTACGGCGGGCTGCAGTTCACGCAGAGCACATGGGAGGCGTACGGCGGCACGGCGTACGCGGGACGAGCCGATCTGGCCACCAAGGACCAGCAGATCGCGATCGCGGAGAAGGTGCTGGACGGCCAGGGTCCCGGCGCATGGCCGGTGTGTTCGGGCAAGGCCGGTCTGACGCGGGACGACGCGGCGCCGCAGCAGAGTGCTCAGAAGGTCGTCAGGACGGCCGCCGCCCCGGTCAAGCAGACCCATCGGCCGGAGAAGGCCCAGCAGGTCGCGGCGAGCAAGCCGACGCCCACCAGTCTCCCGGGGCGCGCCTCCACGAACTCCGGCCGCTATGTGGTCGTCAGCGGCGACTCGCTGTCCCGTATCGCCGACTCCCACGACGTCAACGGCGGCTGGGAGGCGCTCTACAAGACCAACCGCGAGACGATCGGCGGCGATCCCGATCTGATCTACCCCGGTCAGAAGCTCTCCCTCAAGGGCGGTAAGGCCACCGCCAAGCCCAAGGCGGAACCCGAGCCCCACCACAAGGCCAAGGCGAAGCCGAAGCCCGCGCCGCACCCGAAGGCCGAGAAGCACACCAGCCGGGAGCGGGCCACCAAGCCCGTCGTCTCCTCGGGCTTCACCGCCCCCGTCAGCGGCGTCAACCCGAGCACCGCCTACCGGGCATCCGGATCCAGCTGGTCGAGCGGCTATCACACGGGCGTGGACTTCCCCGTGGGCATCGGCACCTCGGTGAAGGCAGTGGGCTCGGGCCATGTGGTCTCGGCAGGCTGGGGCGACGCGTACGGCTACCAGGTGGTCATCCGGCATCCGGACGGCAAGTACAGCCAGTACGCCCATCTCTCGCAGCTGTCGGTGCGGGCCGGGCAGAACGTCAACGGCGGCCAGCAGATCGGCCGTTCCGGCTCGACGGGCAATGCCACCGGACCGCATCTCCACTTCGAGATCCGCACCGGCCCCGGCTACGGCTCGGACATCAATCCGCTCGCCTATCTGCGGTCACACGGCGTCAGCCTCTGACGGCGTCAGGCTCCCACCCGTCGCCCCGGTGAGAGCCGGGGCAGACGGGCGAAACGCGGCCCTCTGGTGAGCGTGGTGGCGACCATATGCCCGGAGACGCCGCCCAGCCCCGCCCCCGGGTGGGTGGACGCGCCGATGTGCCAGAGCCCGTGGACATCGGTCGCGTGCCGTCCGGAGGCGGGCAGGGGGCGCCAGACAAGGCTCTGGTCGAGTTCGAGGGAACCGCCGTACGGGTCGCCGCCGACCGCGTTGGGGTTCCGGCGGGCGAGGTCCGGGGGCGCGATGACATCGACGGCGAGCACCTTGCCGGGCAGATCGGGCGCGTGCCGGGCGATCCGGTTCAGCACCCGGTCGGCGTAGCCCCGGGCCAGCTCCGGGGTCCAGCCCTGAGCGGTGTCCAGTTCACCGGCCGCGTCGCCGCGCGGGGTGGACGGCACCTCCTGCAACTGCAGCCACAGCGCGGCGGCCCCGGGCGGCACCCGGCCGGGGTCCAGGACGTACTGCTGCCCGACGACCACCGTGGGCCGCCGGGGCAGCAGGCCCGCCTCGGCCTCGGCGCAGGCGATACCGGTGCTGCCCGAACCATCGGTCAGGTGCACCAGCGGGATCGTGTTCAGCCGTGCGTCGCGCCAGCCGAGCGGCTCGGACAGCGCGACATGGATCTGCATCGCGGCGCGGCCGTAGCGGAATCGCCGCGCCTCGTCGCGCAGTTCACGGCGCACCGAGCCCTCCGGCAGGAGAGTGCCGTACAGGGCGGTGGGCGTCACCGAGGCGAGGACCGCGCGCCGGGCGCGGAAGACCCGGCCGCCCGCCGCCACTCCCACGGCGCGGCCCTGCTCGACGAGGACGCGGTCGACCCGGGTGCCGGTCTCCACCCGTACGCCCGTCGTCGTCAGCAGCGACCTGAAGGCGTCGAGGAACCGGCCCGCACCCCCGGCCACCACCGGCACCCCGGCGCCGTGCAGGGTGGCGGCGAACAGCGTCACCAGGAATCCGCCCGACGCATGGTCCGGCGACAGCCCCGCGTGCAGCAGCCACGGGGCGAAGAGATGGTCCACCTCGTCCCCGCGGAACTCCGCGCGCAGGTATCCACGGCCGCTGGTGGCCACCGAGCGCAGCCACCGCTCCACCCCCTGCCGCCCACCGCCGCGCAGCAGGGCGGCCACGTGGCGGAGGGCGGCCGGTGAACGGAGTTCGCCGCCCATCAGGCCGCCGATCGCCTCCATGTCGGCGCCCAGCCGGCCGAGCGCGGCCAGATACGCGGCCCGGTCCGCTTCATGCGCGAAACCCTCGGCGGTGCGCTCCGGATCGCGGTGCGCAACCGTGACCCCGCCGTCGTCGGCCACGCTGGCGATGACCCACTCATCGGTGTTGCGGTACTCCAGCCCATGCCGCCGCAGGGGCTCCCCCAGACGCGCGAACGCCGGGCCGGAGACGAACAGCGGATGCCAGGAGGAGTAGGTGTCGTGGAGGTAGCCCGGCAGGGTGCGCTCCTCGGTGGCGATGAACCCGCCGATGTACGGTTCGCGCTCCACCAGGATGACGGACCATCCGGCCAGGGCCAGCTCCGCGGCGGCCACCAGGCCGTTGACACCGGACCCGACGACGACGGCGTCTGCCTCGGCCATCCGGCGTTCCTCCTGCCATCGCACGATGCGGTGCTTTTGTCCGATTTCAGCATGCTACGCGAAGAATGCAGGGAAGATACTGAATGACGGGCCGCCCCCGCACTCGCACGATGCGCGTTTCCCTCGCCTGTCCGAGGCGGGTGTCAGACTCCCGACCATGCAGACCCGCCCCGCCAGCGCCTCGCTCGACATCCCTCACGACGATCCCCGGCTGCGGTACCGGGGCGCGGTGTCCCTGCGGCGGGGCCCCGGGTGGACCGCTCCCTGGCGGCTGCCGCGTGAGGAGGCGGCGCTGTATCTTCCCGAGGGCGGGCTGGGCCGGGCCGCGATGCCGGCCGGAGTGCGGGTGACGCTGCGCACCGACAGCTCCTCGCTCGTCTGCCGCTATCAGGCCGACCCCGCGCCCACGCTGAACGGGCCCGAGGAGCGGGCGCGCCTCGATGTGGTGTGCGACGGGCGACGGGCCGACACCGTGAAGCTGGAAACCCACGGCGGGGACGCCGAGTTCCGGTGCGGGGGGGGCTGCCGGGGCGGATGGCGGCGGTCGAGCTGTGGCTGCCGTTCTACCATCAGTTCCGGTTGCGCGGACGGTCCGTGGAGGCGGGCGCGGCCGTGGAGGGCGACGAGCGCGGGCCGCGGCCGCGCTGGGTCCACTGCGGCAGCTCCATCTCGCAGGGGCGCGGCGCCGCGTCCCCCAGCCGGACCTGGACCGCCCTGGTGGCCCGGCGCAACGGCTGGGATCTCACCTCGCCGGCCCTGGGCAGGTCCAGCTGTCTGGAGCCCATGACGGCGCGGCTGATGCGGGATCTGCCGGCCGATCTCCTCACCCTCCGCGTCGGGGTCAATGTCCAGGCGCTCGGCAGCCACAGCCGCGACGCGCTGGTCCCGGCGCTCATCGGTTTCGTCCGCACGGTGCGCGAGGGCCACTCCACTACCCCGTTCGCCGTGATGTCCACGATCACCGCGCCCGAGCGGGAGGAGGCGCCGGGTCCTTCGGGGATGACGATGCGCGAGTGCCGGGCGCACATACGCCGGGCCGTGACCCTGCTGCGCGACCACGGCGACACACGGCTGCGCTACCTGCACGGCCCCGATGTGTTCGGCCCCGTCCATACGCGGCTGATGCTGGAGGCCGAGGGCTCGGACCGGCTGCATCCCGCGGCGGACGGCCATCCGGTCCTCGCCTCGCGCTTCAGCACGCTTCTGCGGCTGGCCGACTGTGTGCCCATACTGACGGACGCGGCAGAGCAGCGGCTACGAACACCGGCCCCTTCAGCCCGTATCGCGCCTCAAGGAGAAGAGAAGTGACGGAGCAGTCCCAGCGCGGCCTCGACCGCCACCGGCTGATGAAGGTCCTCGCCGACCGGACGGAGGCGGGCAGCCGCCCCGGGGCGCGTGCGGACGGATACCGGGTGGCGCTGGCGATCGAGGGTGGCGGAATGCGGGGAACCGTCTCGGCCGGTATGGCGCTGGCCGTGCACGAGCTGGGGCTGCTGAACGCGTTCGACGCGGTGTACGGGGCCTCGGCGGGGGCCATCTCGGCGGCCTGGCTGGTCAGTTCGCGGCCTGAGGGCCTGCGCGGCTGGGCCGACCCCCGGTTCGCCAGTGCTCTCATCCGGAAGCGCAATCTGCTGCGCGGACGCCCCATGGTCGATATCGAGACCCTGATCGAAGAGGTCTACATCCGTCAATTCCCGCTGGACTACGCCTCGGTGCTGGCCGCACCCCTCGCCTTGCATCCGCTGGCCACGGACCTCGAGACCGGCCAACCGGTCGACTTGCACGGCGAGTTGACGGACGAGGTCGCCCTCCGTATGGCGCTGCGGGCCAGCGCCGCGCTGCCGATGCTGGCGGGCGGCCCCGTCACCATCGGCGGGCGCCGCTTCTACGACGCGGGCCTGGCCGAGTCGATCCCGTTCCGCCAGGCGCTGCGGGACGGCGCGACCCACGTCCTCGTCCTGCGCAGCAGGCCGCCGGTCCGGGACGCGGCGCTCCGGGCCAACCCGTCGGTGGGCTCCCGGCTGGTCGCCGCGGTCGCCTTCCGCCAGTACTCCCCCCAGTTCCGCGCCGCCTTCCTGAACCGGCCCGCCCGGCTCGCCGACGACGACCGGCTGCTGGCGGTCTACGACACCGACACCGCGGAATCGCCCACGGATCCCGCGGTGCTGTCGGTCCGCCCCGATGCCGCGGCGCCGTCCATCAGCCGTCTGGAGACGGACAGCGCTCTGCTCGAGGAGGCTCTCGAGGCGGGGCGCCGGGCCGTCGTGGCCCAGTTCGCCCCGGCGGCCCGTTCCTGAGGTCCTGGGGGAGGACGGGGCTCAGTCGCACAGGACCGCCGTCCGCGCCTTCAGCAGCCCCTTGCTCCGCGGTACGGGCGTCTCGCCCTTGAGCTCCGCGGCGAGGTCGTAGACGGTGGCGGCCAGGACCAGTTGGCGCTGACCGTCGGCGGTGGTGAGGGAGACGCTGGTGTAGCCGGGGCCCGCGCCGTCGGTCTCCCAGGCGGTGAGCGGATCGGCCTGCTTCCCCTCGCCGGTGTCGCACGGCACCTCCATGCGCTGCGCCCCGAGCCCGTACGCGGGCGCGTCGGGGAACTCCACCGGGGTCTTGAGCTCGCGCTGCCGGCCGGGGCGGAGCAGCTTGCCGCCGAAGAGCGCCCGCTCGAACCGAGCCAGGTCGTCCACGGTCGAGATCATGGCTCCGGCGGTCCAGTCGTAGGAGGGGCTGAACCGCGTCATATCGCGGCCCTTCAGGTCGTAGCCGTGCAGATGGGAGCCGTGCGCCTCGGGGTCGGTCACCGGGAAGGAGGTGTCCTTCAGCCTCAGCGGGGCGAGGATCCTGCGGTCGATCTCGGCGGGCGCGGAGCGGTGGGTCACCGCCTCGATCACCAGCCCGGCGAGCAGATAGTTGGTGTTGGAGTACGACCAGCCCTTCCCCGGGGCGAATTCCGGCTCGTGCCGGACCGAGCGGGCGATCACCTCGCGCGGGGTGATGACGTGGTCCCGGCCCCGTCCTCCAGATAGGAGGCGAAGAACGAGGCCTCGGTGGTGGGGTCGTGGATCCCCGAGGTGTGGTTGAGCAGCTGACGGATGGTGATGGCCTTACCGTCGTTGCCGTTCCCCTGGAGGACGCCGGGCAGCCACTTCTCCACGCTGTCGTGGAGTGAGAGCCGCCTCTCGCCCTCCAGTTGCAGCAGGACCGTGGAGACGAACGCCTTGGTGTTGCCGGCGATCCGGAACCGCTGCTCCGGCCGGGCCTTTTCGCCGGTGGCCCGGTGCGCGACCGCGGCCGCCGTCCGCCACTCGTCGGCGCCGCGCCGCGCGTAGGCCACCGCGCCCGGGAATCCGTCCCGCACCGTCTGGCCGACGGCCTCCTCGAAGCCGGACGGCGCCGGCGGCCCGGCCGGCTCCCCCTGGGCCGTGGCGGCGGTGACGTTCGCCGTCACCGCCAGCGCGCCGATCCCCGCCCACAGCGCCACGCCCCTCGCCCCTCGCCCCTCGCCCCTCGCCCGAACTCCCACGAACCCGCTCCCCGCCTTGTTCCCGTGTACCGTTCGCGGATCATCGTGCCGCCGCGGCGCTCCGTGCTCCCATCCCGCTGCCGCCCTTCCCGTACGAGGGTTTTCCCCACCTCGTAGGGGCCGGCCGGCCCGTCAGGGTGCCCCGTACACCGGCCCCGGCGGTTCGGCCCCGGCGAGGAGTTTCCGCGCGGTCTCGCCCGCGTCCGCCGGTGTCCAGCGGGCGCCCTTGTCGGCGGTGGGGCCCGGCCGCCAGCCCTCCATGACGGTGATCCGCCCGGCCTCGGCCTCGAAGACCCGGCCCGTGACCCCGGCGCAGGCTGCCGAGCCGAGCCAGACGACGAGCGGTGAGACATTGGCGGGGGCCATCGCGTCGAAGGCGGCGGGGTCGTCCGGCGCGGCCATGTCACCGGCGAACGTCGTCTCCGTCATCCGGGTGCGGGCCGCCGGGGCGATGGCGTTGACCTGGACGCCGTAGCGGCCGAGCTCGGCGGCGGCCACCGAGGTCAGGCCGAGGATCCCGGCCTTGGCCGCGGAGTAGTTGCCCTGTCCGACGCTGCCCAGCAGCCCGGCCCCGGAGCTGGTGTTGACCACTCGGGCGACCGGGGTGCGGCCCGCCTTCGCCTCGGCGCGCCAGTGGGCGGCGGCGTGTCGCAGCGGCAGGAAGTGGCCCTTGAGGTGGACGCGGATCACCGCGTCCCATTCGTCCTCGCCGAGGTTGACGAGCATGCGGTCGCGCAGGAATCCGGCGTTGTTGACGAGGGTGTCGAGCCGGCCGTAGGTGTCGAGGGCGGTGGCCACGAGGGAGGCGGCGCCGTCGGTGGTGGCGATGTCGCCGCCGTGCGCCACCGCCTCCCCGCCCGCGGCCCGGATCTCCTCGACGACCCGCTGGGCCGGGCCCGCCGACGCCCCGGCGCCGTCCGGCGCCACGCCGAGGTCGTTGACGACGACCTTCGCGCCCTCGGCGGCGAAGGCGAGCGCGTGCGCCCGCCCGAGGCCGCGGCCCGCTCCGGTGACGACGGTGACCCGCCCGTCGCACAGTCCGCTCATCTCAGTCCTCCCGTGGTTCTGCCCGGCCGGTGCCGGGGGACGGCTGGTTGACGTTGGCGGCGTCGAGGAACGCGGGTCGCTCCCCGCCTCCGTGGATGGCGATGCTGGCGCCGCTGTTGTACCCGGCCAGCCCGGAGGCGAGGAACACACAGGCGTCACCGGCCTCGACGGGCTCGGCCATCCGCCCGAGCGGCACGGTCCGGCCGACGGCGGCGATGCCCTCCTCGTCCCCGTAGTGCAGATGGGACAGTTCGGTGCGGACCATGCCGAGCACGAGCGTGTTGACCCGGACCGCGGGGGCCCACTCCACGGCCAGGGTGCGGGCCAGGTTCTCCAGGCCCGCCTTGGCGGCTCCATAGGGTCCGGTGCCGGGGGACGGCCGGGTGCCGCTGACGCTGCCGATCATCACGATCGAGCCTCCGCCCTCCTGATGGCGCATCAGCTCGTACGCGCTCAGGGAGACGGTCATGGGAGCGATCAGGTTGAGTTCCACGATGCGGGCGGCGCGGCGCTGCCCGGCCTCGGCGATCAGTCCGTAGGGGCTTCCTCCGGCGTTGTTGACCAGCAGGTCGAGCCGCCCGTGGGAGCGGCGCAGCCGGGCGAAGAACGCGGCGACCGCGTCCACGTCCCGGATGTCGAGCGATTCGAAGCGCGCCGTGCGCCCGTCCACCTCGATGGGTTTGTCGGGCGCGCGGCGCGCACAGATCACCACCTCGGCCCCTGCGGTGAGCAGGGCCCGTGTGATCCCCGCTCCGACGCCGCGCGTGCCGCCGGTGACCACGGCGACGCGCCCGGCGAGATCGATGGTGACGGCCACAAGACACCTCCCGCTGCGCGATGAGCGCTGCTACCTTCTACCTAACAAATGTTTGGTGGAAAGGTATCGGATCTGCTCATGGCTGTCTCCACCTCCGCCCCCGCGGCCGGTGTCCGCCTGGTCGCCATGGACTTCCCACCCGTCAACGCCCTTCCCGTGCGCGGCTGGTACGAGCTGGCCGACGCACTGCGCACCGCGGGCGCCGACCCGTCGGTGCGCTGTGTGGTGCTGGCCGCCGAGGGCCGGGGCTTCAACGCGGGCGTGGACATCAAGGAGATCCAGGCGGCCGATGGCCATACGGCGCTCATCGGCGCCAACCACGGATGCGCCGAGGCGTTCGCCGCCGTCTACGACTGCCCGGTCCCGGTCGTCGCCGCCGTCCACGGCTTCTGCCTGGGCGGTGGCATCGGTCTGGTCGGGAACGCCGACGCGATCGTGGCCAGCGACGACGCCACATTCGGCCTGCCCGAGCTGGACCGCGGCGCGCTGGGCGCGGCCACCCATCTGGCGCGGCTGGTCCCGCGGCATCTGATGCGCGCGCTGTACTACACCGCGCGCACCGCGACCGCCGAGGAGCTGCACCGCCATGGTTCGGTGTGGCGGGTCGTGCCGCGCGGCGGGCTGCGGAAGGCGGCGCTGGAGCTGGCCGGGGAGATCGCCGCCAAGGACGGTGCGCTGCTGCGGCTGGCGAAGGCGGCCATCAACGGTATCGATCCGGTCGATGTGCGCCGGAGCTACCGCTTCGAGCAGGGCTTCACCTTCGAGGCCAATCTGGCGGGCCTGTCCGACGGGCACCGCGACGCGTTCGTCGCCAGGAGCACCGGGAAGGGGTGAGCGGCGTTGGCCGACAAGACGATGACGGCCGAGGAGGCCGTCGGCCGGATCCGCAGCGGTATGACGGTCGGCATCGGCGGCTGGGGGTCACGGCGCAAGCCCATGGCGCTGGTCCGCGCCCTGCTGCGGTCGGAGGTCACCGATCTGACCGTGGTCTCCTTCGGCGGCCCCGACGTCGGGCTGCTGGCCGCCGCCGGGAAGATCCGCAAGCTGGTGACGGCGTTCGCCACGCTCGACTCGATCCCCCTGGAGCCGCACTTCCGGGCGGCGCGCGAGCGGGGGGACGTCGAACTGACCGAGCTGGACGAGTCGATGATGATGTGGGGGCTGACCGCCGCCGTGCACCGGCTGCCGTTCCTCCCCGTCCGCGCGGGCCTCGGCTCGGACGTCATGACGGTCAACCCCGGGCTGCGGACGGTGACATCGCCGTACGAGGACGGTGAGGAGCTGGTGGCGGTGCCCGCGCTGCGGCTGGACGTGGCGCTGGTGCACCTCAACCGGGCGGACGCGCAGGGCAACGGTCAGTACCTCGGGCCGGATCCGTACTTCGACGACCTGTTCTGCGAGGCGGCCGCCGAGGCGTATCTCTCCTGTGAACGCGTCGTCGCCACCGCCGAGTTGGCGGACGCGGGCGGCCCGCAGACGCTGCTGGTCAAGCGGCATGCGGTGACCGGTGTGGTCGAGACCCCGCGGGGCGCGCACTTCACCTCCTGCGTCCCCGACTACGGACGGGACGAGACGTTCCAGAGCGCGTACGCCAAGGCCGCCGCCGACCCGGAGGCGTGGCGGGAGTTCACGAAGCGGTTTCTGTCCGGGGACGAGGAGCGGTACCGGGCCGCGGTGGCGGCTTTCGGGAGGGAGGGCACATGACCGGCGGGGTGACCCGGGCCGAGTACTGCGTGGTGGCCTGTGCCGAGGCATGGCGGGGCGACGGGGAGATCCTGGCCGCCCCGATGGGCGCGGTGCCCAGGGCCGGTGCCCGGCTGGCCAAGCTCACCTTCGCGCCCGAGCTGATGCTGACGGACGGCGAGGCGATGATCGTGGGCGGCGATCCGGAGGTGGTGGAGGGGTGGCTGCCGTACCGGGCGCATCTGGCGCTGGTCACCGGCGGCCGGCGTCATGTGATGATGGGCGCGAGCCAGATCGACCGCCACGGCAACCAGAACATCAGCTGTATCGGCGACTGGAAGCGGCCCAAACGGCAGCTGCTGGGGGTGCGGGGAGCGCCGGTCAACACCCTGAACAACCCCACGAGTTACTGGGTGCCCCGGCACTCGCGACGGGTCTTCGTAGAACGTGTCGACATGGTGTGCGGGGTGGGTTACGACCGGGTGGCGGCCGCGGGGCCGGCCGCGGCCCGCTTCCATGACCTCCGGTGTGTGGTGACCGATCTGGCGGTGCTCGACTTCGCCACGCCCGACCGCACCCTGCGGGTGCGCTCCCTGCATCCGGGGGTGACCGCCGAGGCGGTGCGGGAGGCCACCGGCTTCCCCCTCGACATCGCCGATGACGTCCCGTGCACCCGGGAGCCGACCCCCGCCGAGCTGCGGCTGATCCGGGAGGTCATCGATCCCGAGGGGGCCCGCGAGCGGGAGGTGCCGTCCTGATGGACACCCCGCTGACCCGGCTCGTCGGGGTGCGCCACCCGATCGTCCAGACCGGCATGGGGTGGGTGGCCGGGCCCCGGCTGGTGTCCGCCGTGGCGAACGCCGGGGCGCTGGGCATCCTGGCCTCCGCGACCATGTCGCCCGAGCGGCTGCGCTCGGCCGTGCGCGAGGTCGCCGCCCGCACCGACGCGCCCTTCGGCGTCAATCTGCGCGCCGACGCGGGGGACGCCGGGGAGCGGGTGCGGATCATCGTCGAGGAGGGGGTGCGGGTCGCCTCGTTCGCGCTGGCTCCAAGGCGTGAGCTGATCGATCGGCTGAAGGACGCGGGCGTGGTGGTCATCCCGTCCGTGGGCGCCCGGCGCCACGCGGAGAAGGTGGCGGGCTGGGGCGCGGACGCGGTGGTGGTGCAGGGCGCCGAGGGCGGTGGCCACACCGGGCAGGTGGCCACCACCGTGCTGCTCCCCCAGGTCGTGGACGCGGTGGACATCCCGGTCGTGGCCGCGGGCGGCTTCCACGACGGACGGGGGCTGGCGGCCGCGCTCGCCTACGGGGCGGCGGGGATCGCCATGGGCACCCGCTTCCTGCTCACCTCCGACAGCACGGTCCCGGACGCGGTGAAGGCGCGCTATCTGGCGGCGGCGGTCACCGATGTCACCGTCACCACGGCGGTCGACGGACTCCCCCACCGGATGCTCCGCAGCGAGCTGGTCGACTCCCTCGAACGCTCCGGCCGCGCCGCCGCGCTCCTGCGCGCCGTCCGCCACGCCGCCGCGTTCCGGCGGCTGGCCGGGCTGAGCTGGCCGCGGATGGTGCGCGACGGGCTGGCGATGCGGCACGGCAAGGACCTCACCTGGAGCCAGGTCCTGCTGGCCGCCACCACCCCGATGCTGCTGAAGGCGTCGATGGTGGACGGCCGCACCGACACGGGGGTGATGGCCTCCGGTCAGGTGGCCGGGGTGATCGAGGATCTGCCCTCCTGCGCGGAGCTGGTGGACCGGATCGTGGCCGAGGCCGCGGCGACCCTGGACCGGCTGGCCAGCGGTCGTACAGTGGGGTGAAAGCGGCCAGACCATGAGACGGGTAATGGGAGGTCGTCATGGCCGACCCCAAGGGTTTCCTCACCACGCCCCGTCGTCTTCCGCCCCGGCGTCCGGTGGACGAGCGGGTGCGGGACTGGGACGAGGTTCCCGCGCCCGGCGGACTGCTGCCGATCATCAGCGCCCAGGCGGACCGCTGCATGGACTGCGGCATCCCGTTCTGCCATGAGGGCTGCCCGCTGGGGAACCTCATCCCGGAGTGGAACGACCTGGTCTCCCGGGACGACTGGCTGCGCGCGAGCGAGCGGCTGCACGCCACCAACAACTTCCCCGAGTTCACCGGCCGGCTCTGCCCGGCCCCCTGCGAGAGCGCCTGTGTGCTGGCCATCAACCAGCCGGCGGTCACCATCAAGAACGTCGAGGTGGCCATCGCCGACCGGGCCTGGGAGAGCGGCCAGGTGACCCCCAAGCCACCGGACCGGCTGAGCGGCCGCACCGTCGCCGTCATCGGCTCGGGGCCCGCGGGGCTGGCCGCGGCCCAGCAGCTCACCCGCGCGGGGCACACCGTGGCGGTGTACGAGCGCGACGACCGGGCGGGCGGACTGCTCCGCTACGGCATCCCCGAGTTCAAGATGGAGAAGCGCCACCTGGACCGGCGGCTGGAGCAGATGCGCGCGGAGGGCACCAAGTTCCGTACCGGCGTGGATGTCGGCACCGATATGGACGCCGCCGAGCTCCGGGCGCGCTACGACGCGGTCGTGATAGCCGTGGGCGCCCGGTCCTGGCGCGAACTCCCCGTACCAGGAAGGGAGTTGGCCGGAATCCATCAGGCGATGGAGTATCTGCCGATGGCCAACCGGGTGCTGGAGGGCGACTACGCCCGGCCGCCGATCACCGCCGAGGGCAGGCATGTGGTCATCGTCGGCGGCGGGGACACCGGCGCGGACTGTCTGGGCACGGTGCTGCGGCAGGGCGCCGCCTCCGTGACCCAGCTGGACATCCACCCCCGGCCCGGCGACGAGCGGACCGAGGGCGAGCCCTGGCCCACCTACCCCAAGATCTACCGGATGTCCGCCGCCCATGAGGAGGCGCGGGAGCTGGCGGCCTCTCCGGAGGCGGACGTGGACGCGCGGGTCTTCTCCGCGACCACGGTCCGCTTCGAGGGGACCGCACCGGACGCGGAACGGCCGCACGGCGGCGTCCGGGCGCTGCGTCTGATCGGGGCCCGTGCCGATGGAGAGTCCGGGCCGGGCACGGAACGGGTGCTGCGGGCGGATCTGGTGCTGCTGGCCCTCGGCTTCCGCGGCCCGGAGCGGGACGGCGGGCTGCTGGACCAGCTCGGTCTCGAGCTCGACGAGCGCGGCACCGTCGCCCGTGACGCGTCGTTCGCCACCGGCGCGGACGGGGTGTTCGTGGCGGGTGACGCGGGCCGTGGCCAGTCGCTGATCGTCTGGGCGATCGCCGAGGGCCGCTCGGCGGCGGCCGCCGTGGACCGCTATCTCGCGGGCTCCACGACGCTCCCGGCGCCGGTCGGTCCGACCGACCTGCCGATGACGGCCTGACGATGACGGCCTGACGACCGGGCTGACGATGACGGCCTGACGGAGCGGTGGCCGGGTGGCCGGACCCCGCGCGGGCGGGGCGGGCCGCCTGCCGCGGGGGTGCGGCGCGGGCATAGTGTGCGTCCATGATCTCGCAATCCCCCCTCCTCACCGTGGCCGACGGTGTGCACATCTGGTCCCCGACCCCGAGCGCCGGCTGGGGTCTGGCCAACTGCGGTCTGATCGTCTCGCCCGACGGCCACGCCGTCTGGATCGACAGCCCCTACGACCGTCGGATGGCCGGTGAGTTCCTCGAACACAGCCGTGCCCTGCTGCCCGACGGGGGCCGGATCGAGCGGGTGATCGTCACCCATGCCAACGGCGACCACCTGTGGGGCGCGGAGGTCGTACCGGACGCGGAGATCGTGGCCACCCGCGAGGCGCTCGGCCACATCGAGTACGAGCCCTCGCCGCAGCAGCTGCACGGCCTGGTGCACGGCAGCGATCCGGCGACTCCGCTCGGCTGGTACCTCCAGCGGCACTTCGGGCGGTTCGACTGGTCCGCCACCGAGGTGGTCGAGCCGACGGTCACCTTCGTGGGCGAACTCGACCTGCGCGTGGGCCAGGTGCCGGTGCGGCTGTTCAGCCTGGAGTCCGCGCACACCGCGGGCGATCTGGTGGCGTATCTGCCGCGGCAGAAGGTGGCGTTCACCGGCGATGTCATCTTCGCCTCCGGTCCGCAGGACCCCGGCGACCACGCGGTGCACTGGGCGGGCCCGCTGGACAATGTGATCTCCGCGTGCGAGCGGGTGCTCGAGACCGGGGCCGAGGTGATCGTCCCCGGCCATGGCCCGATCCTCGACCGGGAGGGGGTCCGCGGCCACATCGGCTATCTGGAGCATCTGCGGGACCGCACCCGGCAGCTGCACACGGCCGGGGTGCCGGCTCTGGAGGCCGCCCGCACCCTGATCGCCGAGAACACCTATCCGTCGCTGGGCCTGCCCGAGCGGCTGGTGATCACGGTGGGCTCGGAGTACCGGCATCTGAACGGTACGGAGGAGGCGGCGGACCTCGTGGCCACCATGGCCGACCTGGCCCAGGTGGCATGGGAGCGGCGCGAGGGCGCGCCGACGGCCTCGGCCTGACCACCTGGTCACCGCGGGGCGCGCGCCGCGGCCGGGATGTCCTGCTCGGTCCAGATGATCTTGCCCTGGCTGGTGTAGCGGGTGCCCCAGCGCTGGACCATCTGGGCGACGAGGAACAGCCCGCGTCCCCCCTCGTCGGTGATGGCCGCCCGGCGCAGATGGGGCGCGGTGGTGCTGCCGTCGGCGACCTCGCAGATCAGCGCCCGGTTGCGCAGCAGCCGCAGCCGTACGGGGCCCATCGCGTGCCGGATGGCGTTGCCGAGCAGCTCGCTGACCACCAGCTCGGTGGTGAAGGCGGCCTCCTCCAGGTTCCACTCGGCCAGGGTGCGGGCGACGGCCGCCCGCATCCCGGCCACGACCTCCGGGTCCGCCGGGAGGACCCACGAGGCCACCTGGCGCGCGTCCAGCGCGGTGGTGCGGGCGATGAGCAGGCAGACGTCGTCGGTGCGGCGCGGCGAGAGCAGGGCGGCCAGCACGGTGTCGCAGGCCCGCTCCGGGTCGGGGTCGGCATCGGTGAGGGCGTCCCGCAGCTGGTCGAGCCCGGTCTCGATGTCCCGTTCGCGGTCCTGGACCAGCCCGTCGGTGTAGAGGACGAGGCGGCTGCCCTCGGGCAGCTCCGTCTCGGCCGCCTCGTAGAGCCGTCCGGCGAGCCCCAGCGGCGGGCCCGCGGGCAGGTCGAGGAAGGTCACCGAGCCGTCGGGGTGGACCAGGGCCGGGGGCGGATGGCCGGCCCGCGCCAGGGTGCAGTGCCGGGAGACCGGGTCGTAGACCGCGTACAGACAGGTGGCCCCGGCGCCGCCGCCCGTGACGGTCTCCTCCCGGTCGAGCTGGTCGACCACGTCGTCTAGCCGGGCGAGCAGCTCGTCGGGGGGAAGGTCCACGACGGAGAAGTTGCGCACGGCGGTGCGCAGCCGGCCCATGGTCGCGGCGGCGTGCACTCCGTGGCCGACGACATCGCCGACGACGAGGGCGACCCGGGCCCCGGACAGCGGGATGACGTCGAACCAGTCGCCCCGCACCCCGCCGGGGGCGGGCAGATAGCGCTGGGCGGCCACGACGGCCTGCTGCTCGGGGCGGCCGCGGGGCAGCAGGCTCTCCTGGAGGGCCAGGGTGGTGGCGTGCTCGCGCGCGTAGCGGCGGGCGTTGTCGATGGCGACGGCCGCCTGACCGGCCAGCTCCTCGGCGAAGGTCCGGTCCTCCTCGTCGAACGGCGGGGTGTCCCCCGAGCGCCAGAACGCCGCCTGGCCCAGCCGGACACCGCGCCCGCTGAGCGGCACGGTCAGCAGCGAGTGGATGCCGTACTCCATCACCCACCCCAGCCGCTCCGGGTCCTGGGGCGTCCAGTCGGGGTAGGACGGCAGCTCGCCGACGGCGAACACGCGCGCCCGGCCGGTGCCACCGGCCCGCTGGGTGACGGGGAAGGACGACACGCGCTCGCCGACCCGGCGCAGCGGGGAATCCTGCCGGATGCCGCTGAAGGCGGCCCGGCGCAGCGGCGAGTCCCGGTCGCCCGGCTCCCCGCCGCCCAGGACGGCCTCGTGCAGATCGACGGTGGCGTAGTCGGCGAAGCGCGGCACGGCGACCCGGGTCAGTTCCCGGGCGGTGCCTTCCATGTCGAGGCTGCTGCCCACGCGCACACCGGCCTCGTACAGCAGCCGGAGGCGTGCGTAGGCCCGATCGGCCTTGTCCGTCAGGGCGCTCAGCTCGGTGGTGTCCCGCAGGGTGGCGACGCTGCCCCAGGGCTGTCCGCCCCGTTCCGCCGGGCGCTGGTTGACCGCCAGCAGCCGGTCCCCGACCTGATACACCGCGTCGGTAGCCTCACGGCCGGAGGCGAGCTGTCCGGCGAGCCCCGGGGGCAGACCGGCGTCGGTGATCTGGCGTCCGTGCGCGTCGAGTGTGAGGCCCAGCAGATGCAGCGCCTCGTCATTGGCGAGCAGCAGCCGCCCCTCGTCGTCGACGATCAGCACCCCTTCCTTGACGCTGCGCAGCACGGCGTCGTGGTGTTCGTACATCCTGGTGATCTCGGCGGGGCCGAGCCGGTGGGTCTGGCGCCGCAGCCGCCGGGCCACGAGTGCCGCGCCGCCCCCGCCCAGGACGAGGGCCAGCGCCGTGGAGCCGTAGATCATCGGCAGTTGGCGGCCGACCGTCCGGGCCACGGAGGGGATGGAGACCCCGGCGTTGACGATGCCGATCACCCGGCCCCGGGCGTCGGTGACCGGCACGGCGGCACGGATCGAGGGAGCCGAGTGGGTGATGCCCGGGACCCTGTCGGTGAAGGTCCGGCCCGCCGTGGCCGGATAGAGGCTGCGGCCGATGTGCTTGCCGAGCAGCTTGGGATTGGGATGGGTCCAGCGGATGCCCTCGGGGGAGGTCACCACGATGTAGTCGACGTCGGTCCGGTGCCGGACCTTCTCGACGAAGGGCTGGAGGGTCGTGGAGGGGTTGCGGGACTCCAGCGCCCGCCGGACGCCGGGGGCGAGGGCCACGGTCCGCGCGACGGTCAGGGCACTGGCCCGGGCCCGGCTGTCCCCGCTGCCGCGCGCCTGGAGGGACAGCGTGGCCCCCGCGGCGAGCACCAGGAGCGTCACGATGATCAGCATCAGGGCGAACACCTGCCCGCCGACACTGCGCGAGCCCAGCGCCGAGCGCACTTTCACATGCTCTGTCTAACGCACTTCCGCGGGTCTCACACCCGGTGGCGGCCGGGGTGGGAGCATCCGCGGTCAGAAATTGATCATGTGTCCGGCGAGCCCGTGGACGGCCTCCTTCACCGCCTCGCTGAGGGTCGGATGGGCGTGGACATTGCGGGCCACCTCGTGCACGGTGAGATCCCACTGCTGGGCGAGGGTGAGCTCGGGCAGCAGCTCGGTGACCTCGGGGCCGATGAGATGTCCGCCCAGCAGCTCGCCGTGGCGGCCGTCGCCGATGAGTTTCACGAAGCCGACGGGGTCGCCGAGCCCCTGGGCCTTCCCGTTGGCGGTGAACGGGAACTTCGCCACCCGGACGTCGTAGCCGCGCTCCCGCGCCTGAGCCTCGGTCCAGCCGAAGCTGGCGATCTGCGGCTGGCAGAACGTGGCGCGCGGGATCATCACATAGTCGAGCTCCATGGACTCCGCCCCGGCGATGGTCTCCGCCGCGACGATGCCCATGGCCTCGGCGGCGTGCGCCAGCATCAGCTTGGCGGTGACGTCGCCGATGGCGAAGATGTGCGGCACATTGGTGCGGCACCGGCCGTCGATGCCGATGGCGCCCCGCTCGGTCAGCCGGACGCCGGTGTGCTCCAGCCCGTATCCGTCCACCCGCGGCCGGAACCCGATGGCCTGGAGCACCCGGGCGGCCTGGAGGGTCTGCCGCTGGCCGCCGGTGGTCACCATGACCTTGACCGCGGGGCCCGCGTCGTTGATCGCCTCCACCCGGGTGGAGGTCAGGATGTTGATGCCGAGCCTGCGGAAGCGCCGGGTGAGCTCGGTCGAGACCTCCTCGTCCTCCAGGGGCACGATCCGGTCCATGAACTCCACCAGCGTCACCTGCACCCCGTAGCTGTGCATGATGTACGCGAACTCCACGCCGATGGCGCCCGCGCCCGCGATCAGGACGCTGCCGGGCAGGGTGGGCGAGAGGATCTGCTCCTCGTAGGTCACCACCCGCTCGCTGAGGGAGGTGCCGGGCAGCAGATTGGTGATCGAGCCCGCGGCGATGACGCAGTGGTCGAAGGTGAGCGTCTCCGTGCCGCCGCCGGAGCGGGTGACCGTCATGTCGTGCGGTCCGGTGAAGCCGCCCCGCCCCTCGAACTGGGTGATCTTGTTCTTCTTCATCAGATAGTGGACGCCCTTGACCCGTCCGTCGGCCACCTTACGGCTGCGCTCGAACGCGTCCCGGTAGTCCACGGTGACATCGCCGTTCACCCGGATGCCGAAGTCCTTGGCCTCGTGGATGAACAGCTGGGCCAGCTCGGCGTTGCGCAGCAGGGCCTTGGACGGGATGCAGCCCACGTTCAGGCAGACACCGCCCCAGTAGCGTTCCTCGACCACGGCCGTGGTCAGGCCCAACTGGGCGGCGCGGATCGCGGCGACATAGCCACCCGGTCCGGCTCCCAGGACCACCACGTCGAAATGTGCGCTCATGCGTCGCACCTTAGACATTAGAGTCGGGGTATGGCTTCAGACGAGGGGTCCGTACGGGTGGACAGCTGGATCTGGTCCGTGCGGCTGACGAAGACGCGCTCCATGGCGTCCTCGGCCTGCCGCGCGGGGCACGTCCGGGTCAACGGCGAGCGCGTCAAGCCCGCACACACGGTGCGGTCCGGAGACGAGGTGCGGCTGCGCCATGCGGGGCGCGACCGGATCGTGGTCGTCTCGCGCATCGTGCGCAAGCGGGTCGGGGCGCCGGTGGCGGTGGAGTGCTACGTCGACAACAGCCCGCCGCCGCCTCCGCGCGAGCACACCGTGCCGATCGGGCTGCGCGACCGCGGCACGGGCCGCCCCACCAAGCGCGACCGGCGCGAGATGGAGCGGCTGCGCGGTACGCCAGAAGCCCCCTGAGGCCCGGTCAGTCCGCGGTGATTCGCACGGGGCCGCCGTGAGCGTCGGCCCCGGCGATCCAGTCGGCGGGCAGGTGGAACGGCCGGTTGGGCGCCGCCGTGCGAGGAAGGCGCCCGCGGTGCAGGATCCGGCCGTCCTGGCCGACGGTGAGCACCGGCCGGGTCAGGAACCGCGTGGTGCGCAGGGTGAACCGGCCGCGCGGCGGAGGGGGCCCGTCCGGGGTGAGCCGGTTGGGTGAGATCCACAGCAGCGGCGCCTCGACCAGCACGGGCAGCGGTCCCGGGGTCCATGGCACACCCGCGAGATGGCGCAGTACGGGCGCGGCGGCGAACCGGCCGTCGAGGGCGGCGATATCGGCGGTCTCGACCGGGTGCAGCAGATTGCCCACGGCGAAGACCCCGGGTTCGCCGGTGCGGAACTCGGCGTCGGTGGCCGGGCCCCGGGTGCCGGGGTCGAGGGCGATCCCGGCGCTTCTGGCGAGCTCGTGGTCGGGGATCCAGTCGCCGGTGAACACCACGGTGTCGCAGCCGATGGCCGCGGTCCTGCCGTCCCGGTGCCGCAGCCGTACGCTCTCCAGCCGCGTCCGGCCGGTCAGTTCGGCCACGGTGGCGTCGGTGACCAGCGGAACGCCATGGCGCAGCCGGGTGGCGAAGTGGCGCGCCGGGTGGGTCTGGTGGCGGGGCTGGTCGGTGACCATGGCGGCGACCTCGGCCCCGGCCCGGCGCAGGGTGGCCACCGCGGAGTAGCTGACCCGTTCCGCGCCGACGATGACGGCGCGGCGGCCGACGCTCTGGTGGTGTACATGGACGGCCTGCTGCAACTGCCCGGTGGTGAAGACGCCGGTCGGCCGGGTGCCGGGCACCAGGCGGGCGCTGCGCGGGCGTTCCCGGGCGCCGGTGGCCAGGACGACGGCCGTGGCGGTGATCCGCTCCAGGCCGGTCGGGCCGGTGATGTCCACGGTCCGCGGGGCCGCCCAGCCGGTGGCCGTGACACCGGTGCGCAGCACGGCCCCGGCGCGGATGGCGGCGGCGATGTGGTGGCGGGCGTAGTCCGGTCCGGTCATCACCCGGCGCAGATCGCGCAGTCCGAATCCGGTGTGGTCGCAGTGGCGGGGGATGCCGCCCGCGCGCTGTTCGCGGTCGAGGACCTCGACCCGGTCCACCCCGGCGGCGGCCAGCCGCGCGGCGACCGCGAGTCCGGCCGGTCCGGCCCCGATGACCAGCACGTCGACGGTGCGGTGGGTACGGTCGGTGGGGGTCATCGCCGGGCCTCCGTCCGGTCCTGGGCCGCGGTGGCCGCCTCGAACTGGGCGCGCACCGCGGCGCCGCAGAAGAATCCCTGGCAGCGCCCGGCCAGGGCCCGGGTGCGGCGCCGTAGGCCGTCCAGCGAGGCCGGTGGCACGGTGGCGGTCAGCGCGTCGCGGATCTCGCCCCGGGTGACGCGTTCGCAGTGGCAGACCACGGTGCCGTAGGCGGGGTCGGCGGCGATGAGGTCGGCGCGCTGGTAGGGGCGCGGAAACGCCTCGCCGATGGTGGGCATCCGCACGGGCTCGATCTCCCGCTCGGGCCCGGGGTCCAGTCCGCAGTCGATGAGCAGCTCCGTCACATGCGCGGCGATCGCCATGGAGGCGGTGAGCCCGGTGGAGCGGATGCCGCCCACGGCGACATACCGCCGTCCGGGGTCGGCGCGGATCTGGTAGTCGCCGTGCTCGGTGGCGGCGCGCAGTCCGGCGTAGACGGCGGTGACCTCCTCCTCCAGCAGCTCGGGCAGGATCCGCGCGCCCTTCTCGCGGAGCGAGGCCAGTCCGTCGGCCGACGATCCGGTGGCGGTCTTGTCGTCGAGGTCCTCGGCGGTGGGGCCGAGCATCACATTGCCGTACACGGTCGGCGACACCAGTACGCCCTTGCCGAGGGCGGTGGGCACCGGCAGCAGGATGTGGTCGACCAGGCCGCGGGCGAACTTGTCGAAGACGATGAGCTGGCCGCGGCGCGGGGTCACGGTGAACTCCTCGTGGCCGAGCCGCCGGTTGATCTCGTCCGAGTACAGCCCCGCGGCGTTCACCAGGTGACGGGTGCGCAGCACCCCGCGCGGGGTGGCGATCTCGTGGTGGTCCAGGCCGGTGGTGATGGCTCCGGCCGGGCAGTTCAGATGCAGGGCGACGCCCGCGCGGACCGCCTGGGTGGCGTAGGCGAGCGTCGTCGTCCAGGGGCAGATGACGCTCTCGCCGGGGACTTCGAGCGCGCCGAGGGCGCCGGGTCCCAGGTGGGGTTCGCGGGCGTGGACCGCGTCCGCGTCGAGGATGGCCGTCTCGTGGTAGCCGTTGCGGGCGGCCTTCTCGGCGAGTGCCGGCAGCGCGGCGAGCTGTTCCCCGTCCCAGGCGACGAGGAGCGCGCCGAGCGGTTCGAGCGGGATGCCGGTCTCGGCGGCGTAGGCGGTCAGCCGCTGGTAGCCCTCGCGCCCCAGGCGGGCCTCCAGGGTGCCCGGGGTGGCGTCGAAGCCGGTGTGCAGGATCGCGGTGTTGGCCTTGGAGGTGCCGTTGCCGACGTCGTTCGACGCCTCGACCAAGGCGATCCGCAACTCGTACCGGGCCAGTTCGCGGGCGATGGCGGCGCCGACCACCCCGGCGCCGATGATGGCCACGTCGTAGACCTCGTCGGGGAGGTCACCCGTGGTCGTAACGGTCATGCTGGTCCCTTGCTCGGCGGTGGACACGGCTCCTGGTGCGCGGGCGGTCTCAGTCGTGGGCGGCGGCCGGCGGCGCCTGCTCCAGCAGCGCGGCCACGGCCGAGCGGAAGGCGGCCAGCCGCTCGGCGGCCCGCTCCGCGCCGATCCGCGGTTCGTAGACGGCGGCGGGCTCCCACGCGGGGACCGCCTCCTCGACCGTCAGGCCCGGGTCGAGCCCCATTCGCGCGGCGGCTCCCACGCCCAGCGCCGTGACATCCGGCAGCGCGGACACCTCCACCGGCCGCTGCAGCAGATCGGCCTGGGTCTGCATCAGCAGCGCCGAGCGGGTCAGTCCCCCGTCGACCCGCAGGACGGTCAGCGGCGCGCCCAGGTCGGAGGCGGCCGCCTCGGCGATCTCCACGACCTGGGCGGCGATGCCCTCGCACAGGGCGCGCACCAGATGTCCGGCGGTGGTGTCGAGGCCGAGCCCGGTCAGCGAGCCCTTGAGGTCGCCGCGCCACCACGGCGCGGCGAGTCCGGCGAGCGCCGGTACGAAGGTGACTCCCCCGGTGTCGGGCACGGTCCCCCCGACCGGGTCGAGGTCCTGGGGCCCTTGGATCACCCCCAGGTCGCTGAGCCAGCGCACCGCGGAGGCGGCGGTGTACACCTGCCCGTCCAGGCAGTAGCTGGTGCGCCCGCCGAACCGCCAGGCCACACAGGAGACCAGGCCGTGGGGGCCGCGCCGGGGCCGGTCGCCGGTCTGGGCGAGGAGGAAGGCGCCGGTGCCGTAGGTGCACTTGGCGGTGCCCGGTTCGGTCACCCGCTGCGCCAGCAGGGCGGCCTGCTGGTCGACGAGGAGTCCGGTGAGCGGGACCTCGCCGCCGAAGGCCGTGGTGGTGCCGACCGGCCCGGCGGCGTCTACGACGCGCGGCAGCCGTTCGGCGGTCAGCCCGTACAGATCCAGCGCCTTCGGGGACCAGGCGACCCGGTCGAGGTCGAGCAGCCCGGTGCGCCCGGCGGTGGCTGCGTCGGTGACGAACGCGCCGGTGAGCCGGTGGACCAGCCAGACATCGCTGGTGGTGACCACGCCCTCGCCGGTCAGATGGCGCCGGATCCACGCCATCTTGGGCGCCGCGAAGTACGGGTCGAGGGGCAGGCCGGTGAGTTCGCGCAGCGTCTCGGCGTGCGGCGCGAGCCATTCGCACACCGTGTGGGCCCGCCGGTCCTGCCAGACCAGCGCGTCGGTCAGCGGCTCTCCGGTGACGGGGTCCCAGGCCAGTACGGTCTCGCCCTGGTTGGCCAGCCCGACCGCCACGACCGGCTCCCCCGCGGCCGCGAGGGCCTGGCGTCCGGCCTCGAGGACCGAGGTGAGCAGCGCGGCCGGATCGACCTCGACCAGCCCGCCGGGCAGATAGCGGGGCCGTACGGGCACCTCGGCGGAGCCGATCACCCCGCGCTCCGGGCAGAGCACCAGCGCCTTGGTGCCCGAGGTGCCTTGGTCGATGGCGAGGACCGGGCCGGTCGCGGGGTCGGCCGGGGTGCGGTGGCGACGCTCTGCAGGCAGCATGTCCGGTTCTTCGCTCGGGACGGGCGGATCGCTTCGGGTACCGGGGGGACGGTGCGCTCGCGGGACGGGGCGCGGAGATCTCGCCGGAAAGCCTGGTGCAGCCGCGGGGCGGGCGTCAAGACGGCCCGTTCGGGCACAGACCGGAGTCCCCCGTTCCCGAATCGTTGCACCAGGACTATAAGATCCCTGCAACCATCCCCCAGGCCCCTCGTTTTCCCGCGCCCGGTACGTCAGCTCCGTACGAAAGTCATCCGATGCCCGAGGAAGAGTTCCGCCCCGTGTACCACCCCGCGGGCTATGACGGCGGGCTGCGCGTGGCGCTGCAGGATCTGCGCACCGGACGCTGGATATCGATGCGCAATCTGCTCGCGGAGACCCCCACCTGGTCGCTGTGGACCCAGCGCACCCAGGTGCTGGCCACGGCCGCCGCCGGCTCCAATGTGGTGGACGCGTGGCGGACCGAGGAGCCGCAGAGTGTGGCCGCTCTGGTGATGCACACCCGGGTCGGGGTGGAGCGCGCGGTGCGCGCGCACCGCGAGCGGCACCCCCGCACCCGGGAGCTGTGGCGGGAGGCGTGGCAGGCCTGCCAGCTGGCCGCGCACCACTCCCCGGCGGATCCGGTGCCCTGGGTGTGTCTGCTGGCCCTGGCCCAGTTGGACAAGGAGCAGCGGCAGGAGGAACACCGGGTGGCCCCGCCCGGTCCGCTGCTGTTCCCCGGCCCCTGGGGGCTGCTGGCGGAGGCCGACCGGCGCGATCCGCACAACCGCGAGGCGTACCACCGGATGCTGCAGTTCGTGTACGCCCGGCGGGCCGGGGGTTCGCTGGCCGAGGCGGTCAACTTCGTGCAGTGGGTGGTCTCGGGCGCGCCCAAGGGGTCCGCGCTGCAGGTGCTGCCGCTGTACGTCCATGTCGAGCGGTACCGCGAGGAGCGGGGCTACGAGAAGGCGCTCGACCTTCACTGGGCCACCGAGGACGCCACCCGGGACGCGAGGAACGCGCTGCTCGGCTGGTTCGACCACGCGGATGTCACGACGAGTTCCCTGCTCGATCTCAACCATCTGGCACACGCCCTGTGGGGCGCGCTGCTGTTCCCCGACGCGGCCCGCGTCTTCGAGACGCTGGGGCCGTACTTCACCCCGCTCCCCTGGGCCTACCGCACCCGCGACGCCGCCGACCGCGCCCTTGCTGAAGAAATGTTTCTTCGCGCCCGGGTCCGCTCGCTGGCCGGCGCCCGTGGGCCAAGACCCGGGGCCGGCGGCTGAGCCGAATTCCCCCCACCTGTACCACCCCTCGCCCGCCTCAGCATTCGGAGGTACATTCATGTCCACGGCCTGGTCGAGTTCAAGTCCCGCCCCCCACCGGGACGATGAACAGCGGCTGCGTGAGCTCGGCTATCAACCCGTCCTGGCCCGCCGAATGGGCGGCTTCGGCAATTTCGCCATCAGTTTCTCGGTCATCTCCATTCTCTCCGGATGTATGACGCTGTACGGCTTCGGGCTGGACACCGGAGGCCCCGCGGTGATGATGTGGGGCTGGGTCGGAGTGGGGCTCTTCGTGCTCTGCGTCGGGCTCGCCCTGGCGGAGGTGACCAGCGCGTACCCCACCTCGGGAGCGCTGTACTACATGGCCGACCGGCTGGGCGGACGGGCTTGGGGCTGGTACACCGGCTGGCTCAATCTGCTGGGGCTGCTCGGGGCCATCGCCGGAATCGACTACGGCGCCGCCCTGTTCACCGGTGCGCTCTTCAACCTCCAGTGGGGATTCGATCCCACACCGGAATCGACCATGCTCATCTTCGTCTGCATTCTGCTGCTGCACGCGGCGCTGAATCTGTTCGGAGTGCGGCTGGTGAGCGTGCTCAACTCGGTCAGTGTGTGGTGGCATCTGGCGGGCGTCGCCATCATCGTCGGCGCACTGACGATCGTGCCCTCCCACCACCAGTCGCCCGAATTCGTCTTCACCGAATTCGTCAATAACACCGGCTGGTCGAATCCGCTGTATGTGACCGCGATCGGACTGCTGCTCGCCCAGTACACCTTCTCCGGCTACGACGCCTCGGCGCATCTGTCCGAGGAGACCTCCAACGCCTCCGTCTACGCCGCCCGGGGGATCGTCCGCGCCATCTGGGTGTCCTGGGTGGCCGGGTTCGTACTGCTGGCCGGGCTCACCTTCGCCATCCAGGACTACGCCGGTACGCAGCGCAGTGCCACCGGGGTGCCGCCGGCGCAGATCCTGATGGACGCCCTGGGTACGGGCGGCGCCACCGCGATGCTGCTCATCGTCATCGTGGCGCAGCTGTTCTGCGGGAACGCCGAGGTGGCGGCGGCCAGCCGGATGGTGTTCGCCTTCAGCCGGGACGGCGCGCTGCCGGGCTCACGGCTGTGGCAGCGGGTCAGCTCGCGTACCCAGACGCCGGTGCACGCGGTCTGGCTGGCGGTGGCGGTGGCGGGTGTGCTGGCCCTGCCGTCCCTGTACTCCGAAACCGCCTACGGCGCGGTGACCGCCATCAACGTCATCGGGATCACGCCCGCCTACGCCATCCCCGTCTTCCTGCGGCTGCGCGCCGGGGACCGGTTCCAGCCGGGTCCGTGGAACCTGGGCCGCTGGAGCAAGCCGGTGGGCTGGATCGCGGTGGTGTGGGTGGCGGTGGTGACGGTGCTGTTCTGTCTGCCGCAGTCCAGCCCGGTGACGGTGGACTCGATGAACTACGCCTCGATCGCGCTGGCCGTGGTGATGCTGCTGGCCACGATCTGGTGGTTCGTGGCCCGCCGCTCGTACAACACGCCGTCCGCGTACGGCACGGCGCGTGAGCAGGCGGAGATCGCCGAAGGCATCGTCTGAGGGTGCTTCGTATGCGTGAAGCCGGGTGCGGAAGGGTTTCCGCACCCGGCTTCAACGGTTTATCCGGAACGGCGCAGCGACTCGGCCGGGGGCCGTTCGCGGCCCGCGCCGTAGGCGAGGAAGTACGCGGGCGCCCGCTTCAGCCAGGGCGCCTTGGTGAGCACCTCGGCCAGCCGCAGCGGCTCCCCTCCGGCGGCCGGTGAACGTCCCTGCAGCAGCGGCCCGATGACCCGTGCGTGGGCGATCCGCTGCAACCCCTGCGTCGCGACGGTGGTCGGCCACCGGCGGCGCTGGACGGCGCGTACGTCGGCGAGGCCCACGGTGCCCTCGCGCAGTGGCCCGGCCAGCCGGCGGGCGGCGGCGACCGCGTCCTCGACGGCGAGGTTGATGCCGATCCCGAACACGGGCGACATCGCGTGGGCCGCGTCCCCGATGCACAGCAGTCCGGGGCGGTGCCAGCGGCGGAGCCGGTCCATCCGTACGTCCAGCAGCTTCACCTCGTCCCAGGACCGCGGGCCCGGTCCGCGGCCGGCCGGCCCCCGCCGCATCCATGGGGTGGCCTCCGTGAACGCGGCGAGAAACCGGTCGAGGCCTTTGGCCCGGCATTCGGCGTCGGCCCCCTTGGGGATCAGGGCGGCGCACTGCCAGTAGTCACCACGGTCGATCATCGCGGTGAGGAAGCGCTCCCCGACGTTGGCCACCAGCCCCTGGGGGTCGCTCTCCTCGCGCGGCAGCCGGAACCACCAGACGTCCATCGGGCAGGCGAACTCCTGGAGTCCGAGCTCCGACAGGTTTCGGGCGAGCGATCCCCGGCCGTCGCAGGCCACGGTGAGGGTGGCGCGCAGCTCGCCGGTGGAGCCGCTCGCGCGGTCGCGGTAGCGCACTCCGGTGACCCGTCCGCGCTCCACGAGGAAGGAGGTCACCTCGGTGTTCGTCCGCAGTCGGAAGGCGGGTTCCCGCTTGGCCTCGTCCGCCAGCAGATCGAGCAGATCCCACTGCGGCACCATCGCCACGTAGTTGTACTTCCCCGGCAGTGAGCCGATCTCGCCGACCGTGAACAGTTCGCCGCCCCGGCCTATGGGCAGCTGAATGGAGTGCACATGCCGCTGCGGCAGGGCCGCGAACCGGTCGGCGAGGCCCAAGTCGTCCAGGAGCCTCAGGGTACTGGGGTGCACCGTGTCGCCGCGGAAGTCGCGCAGGAAGTCCCCGTGCTTCTCCAGGACGGTGACCTCCACTCCGGCCCGGGCGAGGAGCAGCCCGAGGACCATCCCGGCCGGCCCGCCGCCCACCACACAGCATGTGGTCCGCTCCATCTCATGGTTCCCTTCGACATCCCCGAGGCCATGGGCACCCTCTCAGGACGGTTTACCCCGCGGCGCCACGCCACACCGGCGCCGCGGGGGCTCCGGGGCCTCCGGTTCACGATCGGCTTGAATCTTCCCGGGCCCGCATCCGTATCCCCGCGTGATGGTGTGGGGCGTATAAGGAGGTCTGTATGGCAGCCGAACCCGATCCGGACCGACCAGCCGGGCGTCAGGTGATCGAGCCGACCGCCATCTTCCCCGCGACGCCGGAGTACGACGATGCCCCGGAGGGGCCGGTCGAGGGGTGGATGGAGGAGCTCGACCTCTTCCGGCCGCCGGGCACCGAGCTGCCGCCCGAGGCGCCGCCCATGGCGGATGACGACACCCACGAGATGACGGGCGGCCCCTCCGCCGCCGACGCCTGGCCCCCGCAGGAGGCGCCGCCCGCGCCTCGGCAACCGCCCGCCCCGGCCGGGCGGCGCCGCCCCGGCGCCGCCCTGCTGGTGCTGGCCGGGCTCGGTGCGGGCGTCGCCCTCTCGCTGGTGGTGATGGTGGTTGACCGGGACTCGGCGTCCGGCGCGGCCGAGGGGGGCGCGGGGGCCACGCCCACCCCCCCCCCCCCCGCCCGCGCGCCGCAGACGCCCAGCCCCCCCCCCCCGCAAGGCCC
>NZ_JBHYVB010000145.1:0-30466 GCF_042750115.1 Streptomyces sp. NPDC059455 | reverse complement strand
TCGAGCCATCGGGCCCTGCTGACTTTGTCCCATCGATCGAAGAACCGTTCTGAGCTGCAATAACACGCTCAGATCGCAAACGAACCGGCGATAACACCGGGTCCGAGCAGGATCACGTGCTCGCGGGCGTGGAGGCAGTCGAGCTGTCCGAGGTGCTCGACGGATCCATCCACATGACCTGCCAGCCGTGGCCGTCGAGGTCGTAGAAGCTGCGTGCGTACATGAAGCCGTGGTCCTCGGGGCCATCCGCCTCGGAGCCGCCCGCGGCGAGCGCGGCCTCGGCGACCGTGTCAACCTCATCGCGGGCTGACACGCTGAAGCAGTAGAGGGCCAGCGTGTGCGTGGTGGGATCGGCCATCGGCAACTTCGCGAACTGCGCGAACTTCTCGTGGCTGAGCAGCATGACGGAGGCTTGCTCGCCGACCAGCATGCAGGCGGCGGTCTCATCGGTGAACATCGGGTTGTAGCCGAACCCGAGCCGCGCGAAGAACGCCTTGCTGCGCTCGATGTCCGCCACGGGCATGTTCACGAACAGCATGCGACCGGCGTGTGCGGGAGTGGTCATGGTGGGTCTCCAGTCCGAGGTCCGATGGTGTACGACGGGGTAGACCGGCCAAGCCCGCGGAACTCATCGGTGGAATGCGGAACTCGCATCGAGCGACAGACCGAAGCCTGAAAGAGAGGTTCCAGGGCACGAAAATGCCTCCCACTCGCACCGTAAGTGCGGGTGGGAGGCATGATCACAAAGGCTACTTCTTCTTGCCCTGGGTCTTGCCGGGGATCTTGGTGACCTGCGTTTTTGCTGGTCAGGGGCGGGGGACTCGTGTGTCTGGTGGTCGTCGTTGGTCGTCCTTGGCCACTGTTAAGCGACCTCGGACGGCCCAGGGACGGCCCGGCTCCACGGTTTGAGTGGGCAGCTCCGGTCTCAGCGCGAGGGGCGCCTCTTCGGAGGAACCGGTCCTGGGATCACATCCTTGCCAAGGTGTTCCTTGATCAGGTACTTGAGTTCCGGCCCCTCGATGAGCTGGAGCCGGCCATGCTGACGGGCAAAGTCGTGGCTTGCCCGGCCGAACCATGATGTGGTGATCAAGACCCCCTTGGCAGCACGCTTGTGCTCCACCACTCCAGCGAGAGCCTGGACGGACTCAACACCCACGAGCTTGCTGTATCGCTTCGCTTGAATGATGCACTCACCGTTGAAGACGGGGTCCTTGCTGACGGCCACCGCGTCAACGCCCTCGTCTTTGGACGCCTGAGTGTTCCAAGCCTCCATTCCGATCGCCTCGAACAATTGGCGAATCAGGTGCTCGAACTCGGTGGGTGTCAACTTCACCAGCACGGGCCTGCTGTCCAGGCCAGCGACGACATCCATGCTGTCCATGAGTCGGTACTTCGACAGGTCGAACTCGACGATGGGGCGAATCGGTTCGAGATCGTAGGGGTTGGGAGACACCAGAGCGTTGAGTCCCCTGAGGCACTGCGCTGGATCAACCTGGCTGAGGCGGAGCTTGCCGAACTGTTCCCTGCTGGCGCTGAGCGTCACCAGACAGGGCGAGACCTCCTGGCCGGTGGCCCGATCGATGGTTCTCACATGGCCGTTCAGGATCACGCCATTGACGATCCGGTTCGGATCACTCGTCAGGACCTCGTGGACTGTCCTCAGAGCAACCTGCGCCAGGACAGAGGCGTAGATCTCCTTGCGCTCCTTCTCCGGACGGGACAGCACGATCGTCTCGTCTCGGTTCTTCACGTACCGGTAGCCCCGCGCGCTAGGAACGATCGCCTCCGGAGGCAAGTGAATTTCAACGAGTACGTCACCGGTGGCAGGTCGAAAGGCGATCCGATGCTCGTGGGGGAAGCCCACTGGATACGCCGACGCACCCAGAACAGCCCCCAGATGAGCCTCGACCGCCGCGGGCTCCCCGGCCCTGTACGCCTCGCGCTCCTCGTCCAACTTCCCGTTGAAGGTCGCCGCCTCGTCAACGGCTTGCGCTTCCGCCTGGCGGTGCTCGGCACGCTTCCGCTCCAGCGTTGCCAGCCGCTTCTCCTCGGCTCTCCTGTGGCGCTCTTGTGCCTCGCCGAACCGCACACGCGCGTCGGCAACCTCAGCTTCATAGCGCTTTCTGCCAAGACCCAGGACGGCAGCCAGACCGCTGGGCTCCGGTGGTGCGAACTCCTCCCAGCGCGGGGAAGGCTCCGGACGAGACCATGGACGCTCGTCCAACTTCCTCGGCGTGTGGGTCCTCCGCCGGCGCTCAAAGGTCGTTGGCGGATCGCCGACCAACGCGTCACGGAGCAACTGCCCTAGCTGCTCGACCTCGTGCTCGACCCCGATCGTGCGAACCCGCGCTTGCTCGGCCTGCTGCTCCTGGTACGCGGCCTTCCGCTCGCGTTCCTGCCGTTTGCTGGCCGTCTCTGCCGCCTTGCGTTCCCGCACCGCTTGCCGTGCCTGTTGCTCTTGGGCACGTCGTAAAGCTTGCTGCTGCCGCTGATAGTCGCTACCCCGGCCGCTGCCCCGTTGCGCCACCTGGTTACCCCTCCCCTGGCACTACACCGCCACAGGGCTGCATTCCCCTTCCACATCCCAGAATCACGTAGGGCAGGGACATCACCTCAGCCCGACCACACAGTGCACCGTGGACTCAAGCTGTCTGCACCTCAACCGACGACAGCCAGCCACGATGGCGGGTGTTCGCCTGATTAATGGTGTGTGCGCCTGCGACGATGTCAGCATGCCGACGCCCGGAACGCCTCTCCCCGCTGCACTCATCCCCGACTGCACCAAACCGGAAGCTCACCACACGGCCTACAGAAGCGCCAAGACCAACGATGCGATCTTTGTGTGCATCGCTCGCCAGGGATCGCGCTGGAAAGTGGAGCTTGACGCTTTTTCCAGCAGTGGGCCCACCATCCCGGACCAGGCAGTGGCAGTCCTGGAGTCCGCAGCTGAGGCATTGGTATCTGCTGGCACGGTGACGCAGGCCAACATTGCACCTGACTACATCTCCATATGGGCGATCGAGAGCGAGCAGAAGGCACGCGAAATTGCGGCTGCGTTCCATGCCGCCATGCACGGACTCCGGCAGCTATACATCGCCGTTCCAGTCTCGCGGAGAAGGGCCTAGCCGCCGAGGCTCGCGGTGCCTCACGCCGAGGCGGGCGGTGTGGCCAGCAGACGACCGACTGGCAAACCGTGCTAGTTCAGCCACTGGCCGAACTGCCATCACGCGTCGGAGCGCACGCTTTCCAAGTCTGTTGGCAGCTCGCTGAGCTAAGTACGGGGCCGTTCACCTGCGTTCATGCGCGACCGCTCGTCAGCGCGGAGACCGCCTCCGGTCTCGCCTGAACGGCCTCGAACGGCACTGAATGAGACGGAAGCTGAGACGGACGGCGGTGCCGGGCTCGCTAGCATCTTCGCTACTGAAGGGGGAGTCATGGCACTGGTCCGCAAGGGATCACGACGGATCGTGGTCGACGGCACGGCCTACCGCTGGCGTCTGCGACGCAGGCCGACCTACCTCCAGGGCCTGGCCTGGTCACCGTGCACGTTCGCGGTCGAGCACGCAGACACTCCCGGGACAACGCTCGTAGTCACGACCAACCAGCCGCACCCGAGCAACTGGCTCGGTCGTGAGGCCAAGCCAGTCCGGCCCGCCGACGTTGCCGAGGCGATCGAGCTCGCTCTTCGTGCAGGCTGGGACCCAGCAGCTCCGGGCCGCCCGTTCCACCTCGATCGTCGTGCTGGCTTCGACTCCTCGTCCTGAGCGGCAAGGCGCAGGACCTCAGCTTGGGAATCACGGGGCCTAGTGCGCTGAAAACCCACTCTGACCTGCTGGGAGAGTGGCGAAGAGCCCCACCGTCCGGCTCGCGGCTTACTGGGCAGCAAGCATTGAGCCATCGTGCATACGTCAGTGCGAGGAGCCGCGTCAGGCGGACCGACACCCGCTTTAGGAGTTCGATCGCTCCCCGGTGTTGCTGGGTAGCTGCCCGGCCATGCTGGCCATGCCAGACCGCCTAGGAGTGCTGACGTCCGGAGCCGTTGATGTTACAGATGGCTCCGGGGACCGCGCGCTCCGTGTCCACCCTCATAGGTCGAACAGACTCTCCTGGAAGTTTTCGACGACATCCCGTCGTGGGTAGAAGAGGCCAAGCAGTAGAAAAGTCTTGGGACGAGCCGCAACGTTTCCGACGAAGCAGTGTACGGCCCTCTCCGGAGTGACCATCCGGTCGAACCAGCGCTCGCGAAGCTTTTCCTCCACGTCGTCCTTCCCGTACTGACGAAGAAACTTACGGTAGGACTCGCCCGCCTCCCAGTCCCTCAACCCCATGTCATGACCACCGCACTGCTGATCCGCGCATCGGAAGCTGTACCGGAACTCAAGTGGCACCCACTCCAGTTGGCGAAGGTCCTGTGCGAGTAGATCCAACTGATCTGCCAAGGCAGCCTTCGAAGCAGGCCAGGGCTCGGCTGGGATGAGGCGGAAGCCAGTGAACTCCGCCGGGCGGAAGACGCCGAGCGACGTAGCCCGCACCTCCTGGTCCCGCCTTATGGAGCACAGGGACGGCACCACGAGGGGTCGAACATGCGAAAAGCGTTCGCGCCAGCCGTCCGCCGTTCCGAGACGCTCGATGACCTTCAGGGTCTGCAGATTTGGGCGCAAGCTCTCGGGACGGCGGTCCCCATGGTGCCGCCGCACGTCGACTTCGACGATCGAGTACTTGGCGAACTGGCTTTCTTCGTCCAGCAACCGGAACGGAACTGGGAAGAGCCGCACATGCTGGGGCGCCCCCTGGTCGAGCCGTATGCCAGCCACGCAACTCGTCTCGTGGTACTTCGCGGACAGTTCCGGATAGGTCTTGACCGTGATCATGATCCGCGCGCGTTGCCACTTTCCCGATTCCAAGGTTGCCCCCTCCACTGATCTCCCGATCCGATTGGAGAAGAGGTATGCGCCAGGGGCAAGGGCGCGTACTGGAATGAGGCATGAAGTCAGGCCAGAGGCATGACGGGCACCGCGGCCCGTTTGCAGACCATGTCCAGAACCACCTGCCGGTGGCAGCGGCTCTCGTCCTTCTCGAAGCACAGCACCGCGACCCGGGACTGCCGGGCATGCTCCGCGAGGCGCTCAAGATCGGTCTGCGCCTCCTCGGACCGCAGCACCCCGCGAAACCGGGCTCGGCCCACGTCGAGGCGGCCGTCCCAGAATGGTGCCCGGTTGTCCTTGGGATTTCCCAGGCTCCGTAGGTGCGTGTACTCGATGCCGGCCTCGGCAAGTGCCTCCCCTAGGCGGGTCTTACTGAAGCCCTTCTTGCGGCTGATCGGCGTAAGCCGTACGTCCGCCACGACTTCGATACGGCTGTTGCGGAGCGAAGCGACGAAGGACTCGATGTCACGGCCTTCGTACCCAGCGGACCAGAGCCCGGGAGTCCCCCTGGTCTCCCTGAAAAGCTCATCGAGCGAAACCGCAAGAGCTTCTGCAACCGCTCCGACGGTGAAGAAGCTTGGCTGGATCGCTCCCTCGCTCTCCAGACGGGCAAGCGTTCCGAGGGCGATGCCAGCCTCCTTGGCGAGCCGTTCACGCGTCCACCCGCGGCCCTCCCGCAACGCTCGGACCCGCTGGGCGAGAGCACATGCGTGGTCGTGGGGGCGCTCTGCGTGATGGCCTGCCATGGTCGTGATCCTAATGGGCTGCAAGGCGGCTGAGCATGGTGCGTCTCTGATCAACTGCAGGACAGGGCTCTGACCTGGTAGTTCACTGTCAGGGTGGCGGGATTTGACGCACGACCTCTTCGTCTCGAAGCAACTGGTACGGGGGTGCCGTATTGGGGTTGGTGTGGCTCTCACCTGTGCTGATGGTCCGCAGACGCTCACGGTTTTCGCCGGTGTTCGTGGGCGTTGTCACGCAGTTACACACTCAGGGGTGCCGCTCAGGGCCGGGGACGGCCTTGCCCCGTGGCGTTCATGTAGCCGTCGTACCTGCTTGATCCAGAAGCTACCCTTCTCGTCCTTCGGCGCGTTGATGGGAAGAGATCGAACCCGCGGCCTTGAAGACGCCCGTCGGCCAGGGGGTAGCTCTTCGCATCGCTCCCAACTGGGAAGACGTGCTCACTCGACCGGTTGTCAGACCCTTCCTCGATACTGGAGAAGGTTTCAAGGAGCTAGTTGGGGGCGAGGTGATGGCCAGAAGAATCATGGGCTCGGCGTTGCGAATCATGACGCGGTTCAGGTGCTGAGGTAGCGTCAACTCTCGTAAGCTGGGGGGATGCTGAAGCGAAAGCTTGTCTTCTACCGCTGGTCATCTGTGGCGGGGCGGACTGTCTTCGATCCCCCGGCAGTAGCTCAGCGCCTAGCCCAAGAAATCGCGGCTGATAGTTCCTCGCAAATGGTGGAAAAGGACGGGGTGATCACAGCTGTAGAAGTAGTTGAACCGGGAGGCGACAGGGACCCCGCTAAGTTCCGCGTTCTGGCACTCAGGGGGGAGGAGGATCGACCGTTCAAGTGGGATCCAGACGGTTCGATCGGCCCAATCTCATTGTTGGCCAACGAATATCCGGCCGATGCCACACACATCTCGATCTGGCCCGACGGATACTGCGCTCACGATATGGGTAGGTATTCGCCGAGGCTTTCACGCCTCGCGTTCTTCTTGCGGCAGCGTCTGCGAGAGTACGTCCAGTTCGACCCCTTGTACGACCAGGAGGCATTTCGCAGGCTGAAGGAGATGGAAGGACAGTTCCGATCCTTTGAGCTAGCGATGACCAAACCGGAATATGCAACGAGAGGGAGGGGGACGTTCGGGAACTTGTGGCCGGCGGTAGCTGGGGAGGAGCTGCCGTCTGTGCGAGTAAGCCTCGGCATGGGCCGTTACGGGCCGAAGGACCGGTACATCGACCAGCACATCGAGGAGGAATTGCTGGAGCTTGCAGCTCAGGCTAGTGACCTACTCACTGGAATGGTTGTTAGGGGGAGGAGCAGGAGGACCAACCGAGTCGAAGAGGTCAACCTGCTCACAGATCGACTGAGCGCAGAGGTCGAGTTGCCCCAACGGGCTGACATCCCATCAGCACCTCGCGTGGAGTCCGTCTTCTTCGAGCTGGAGCAGGCGTACAAGGACTTCAAGCGCCGAGGGGTGTTTGAGACGACCTCGACAGCGGAGTTGATGCGGAAGGGGTGACACGGAGGCGTGAGGGGGCGGCATGTCTGATCTGTCAGAGAAGGTTAATCGCAATTGGTGGATCTTCCCCATAGTGGCTTTTATTGGGGCCGCGACATGCTTATCCTTGGTCTCCGTGTTCGGCGGGACATATCTCCTCGCTGCCGTGAAACCGGATTTGCGCAAGGATATCTATTCGTCATTGACCGGTTCTTCTAGCGGGCTACTCGGATTCGCTCTAGCCGCAGTGGCAATCCTCGCTGCCTTTGCACCCAAGATCGATGCACAAGGCAGGAATCGCCGCAAGGAAGAAGAGCTAGCGGAGGCGCGCAGTGACATAGCGAAGTGCCTGCTTGTGACGAGTGCATTTCTCATGGTGATCCTTGTCGCATCCACCATTGGCATTGGAGCGGACGCGGGGCGTGAGGGGAACTCTGTGCTATCAGTCCTGGTCGTTGCAGCTGGCTTTGCAAGTCTGATTGGCCTGCTTATCTCGGGACTCGGAGTAACACTTTCGATCTTGGAGCGTAATTCCCTCCGGTAATGTTCGGGGGAATCCGAGGTCGGTGGAGCGGCTTTGGGCTGGAGCTGCTTTGGGGCGAGTGATCATGGCCCCGTAAGCTTCCGGCGCGTCGGGCAGTCTGTGGACCTGCCCGCTAAAGCACGACGTTGGGGCCATGATCTTAGAGGCTCGCCCCAAAGTGGCTGCCTAAAGCCGTGGAGCCGACCGGCCCCAGCCACGACGTACCCCTTCTCTGGCGTCAGGCGGCTGCTTGCTGTGTGCGCGGCACGGGCGGCGGCCGGGGTGGAGCGGGGCGGAGACAGGAGCGCAGGCCCGGCCGGGGGCCGGGCCGCGCGCGGTGAGCGGAGCGAGCCGCCTTGAACCCGTAGAGAAGGTTGTAACTCAGTGGCTGTTGGCCTGGTGTCGGGCGATCTTGTGTGTGGTGGGGCATGTGAACTGTTCGGCGCATGCCGGAAGGCGTCGCGATTCGCGGTGGGCGAGGGGTAGGAAGATGACCGGCCGGAGGATCCATTCGATGTGGGTGTCTTGCAGGGTGAGGGCGAATGTGGCCGCTTGCCCGGTGGCGAGGGCGTCTTCGGCTTCCTTGTGGCCGTAGGTGATCCAGTCCCATGCTTCGTGGGCTGTTGCCCGGTCGAGTGCTGAGGCGATGGTTCGCACGGTGACGCGGATCCATCGGGTGGCCTCGCTGGGGCTGTTGGTTTCGATGGAGGCGAGCAGGACCGAGCGGGGTCCTGTAGCTGGTGAACGCGTCCAGCACTCGCACCAGTAGCCGGGGCGTAGCAGGGGCCTCAGCATGTGGTGACTCCTGCCTGCTCGGGGGCTACGAGTTGGGCGGTGACGGTGCGGCCGTGCTGGCTGCCGGTGATGTCCAGGCGGCGGGCGAGTGCCATGACGATGGTTAATCCGCGGCCGTGGGTGTCGTCCGGGTCGGCCTCCGTGGAGCGGGGTTCTCCGGGGTGTCCTCCCTCGTCGGTGACGGAGATCGCGACGGTGCGCGGGGAGAGGGACAGCGTGAGCTGGAAGGTGCCGTAGGGGCTGCCGCTCGCGGTGTGGGTGAGGGCGTTGCTGCCGAGCTCGCTCACGATGAGCTCGGCGTCGTGCGCGCAGGGGTGTCCGTTGAGGATGTCGCGGGTCCAGCGGCGGGCTCGGGTGACTTCTTCTCGGGATCCTGGGCACATCAGGCCCCAAACTCGCGGAGCACTCATATACTCGTCCATACAAGTTCCTTCGTGCTGGTAGGGGCTATGGGTCGTGGGTGCGTGCTAGATGAGTCGTACGCCGTCGTGGGCGCGGACGGCCGGCGGGCTGGCGTTGTCGAGCGCGTCCAGGACGCGGATCGCGTATGCCTCGTCGGCCAGCTCGGTGACCTCTTCGCGGGTGGCCCAGCGCAGGGCTCGTGTCTCGGCTCCGGTGGTCGGGGTGCCGTCGATCGCCTCGCAGCGGAAGACCATGGAGACGATCAGGCCGGTCATGTTCTTGTAGACGCCGGTGAGGGTCGCGGGAAGCGCGATCTTGATGCCGGTCTCTTCGAGGACTTCCCGTTGCAGGGCCTCGGGGATGGTTTCCCCGCGTTCGAGCACGCCGCCGGGCGGTTCCCACTTACCGTTGTCCCGTCGCTTGATCAGCAGCGCACGGCCCGCGTCGTCGACGATGACTCCGGCGACGCTCACGGAGTGCGGGCGCTCAGTGCTCACGTTCCTCGGCCCTCCCGGCTGGCTAGGCTCTCCACCGTAGCAATCCCGGTCAGCCGCTCGTCTAGATACCTAAAGGAGTATGTGCGAATGCCTTCTCTGACCTCTGTTCTGGGTGTATTGGACCCGACGAGCGACCGGGCGGTCTTCCGGCAGATCGCCGACGCGCTGCGGGAAGCGATCGACAAGGGACGTTTCCGGGAGGGCGACAAGCTGCCCTCCGAGACTGAGCTGGTCGACCACTTCGGTGTCTCGCGGATGACCGTCCGCAACGCTCTGTCGCTGCTCCAACAAGAGGGGCTGGCCGTGTCCGAGCACGGCAAGGGGGTCTTCGTGCGGCCCCGGCCGCCTGTGCGGCGGCTGGCCTCGGATCGCTTCGCGCGGCGGCATCGGGATCAGGGGAAGGCTGCCTTCACCGTGGAGGCGGAAGCGGCGGGCAGTCGCCCGGAGGTGGACAACCTCGAGGTGAAGGAAGAGCGGCCGTCGCAGGACATCTCGGCCCGGCTGGGCTCGCCTCGTAAGGTGCTGGCCCGGCGGCGGCGGTATCTACTGGATGGGCGGCCGGTGGAGTTCGCCACGTCGTATCTGCCGCTGGACCTGGCGCGGAACACTCCGATCGCCCAGCCGAACCCCGGTCCCGGTGGCATCTATGCCCGGCTGGAGGAGATGGGGCACCGCCTGGATCACTTCGATGAGGAGATCCGGGCCCGGATGCCCTCGCCTGCCGAGGTGCGCTCGCTCCAGCTCGCCTCCGGGGTTCCGGTGATCCACCTCGTTCGGACCGCCTACGACAGTGAGGGGCGGGCGGTGGAGGTGTGTGACACCGTGATGGCCGCCGACGCGTACGTCCTCGCCTACCAGCTTCCTGCCAACTGACGCATGGCCGGGGCGTGGTGGCCCCGGGCTGCTTCTTCTGACTCGTACACACGAAGACACATACTCGTATAGACGAGTGGGCAAGCTGTGTGGCATGGTGGTCCCCGTTCCCGCCCGTTCGGGTTCGAAGACCGCAACTCATCTACACAAGTAGGTGGGTTGGATGCGAGAGAAGGAGAAGTAGTTGCGTTCCATCCGAGTTGAGACCTCCGGTGCCACTGTCCTGCTGACCGAGGCGCCGGAGCCGAAGGTGAAGGACCGGCAGACCGGCGAGATTGCCAAGGACGCGCAGAGCGGCGAGACGCTGATGCGGCTTGGCGTCGTCTACATCGACGGCGGGGAGTCCTCGCTGCTTCAGGTCACCGTGCCGGAGAGCGGCGTCACGGAGGGGCTGGCGCTCGGTGCGCCGGTCACGCTGATCGGGCTGATCGCCCGGCCCTGGGAGACCGTTTTCAACGGGCAGCAGCGTCACGGCATCGCCTTCCGGGCCGAGGCCATCGCCCCGGCCGCCATATCGGTCGGTGCGGGGGCCTGAGCCTGATGGCTGACGTGATGACACTGATGGAGATGGGTGGCCCGGTCGCCGCTACGGTCGGCGGGGCCGCCTACCTCCGGGCCCGGCACCCGGCCGCCTACTGGTCCACGATCGGGATGCCCATCTCGACGGCCCGGCTGCTGGGGTCGTACGGGTCGGTGATGGACGCGTGCGGGCTGACCGTTCCGCCGTCCCGGCTGCGGGCCTGGGCGATACAGGCGTTCACCCATCGGGATGTGCGGCCGGTGCCGCCCCGTCGGGGGCTGATCCGTCCGACGTCGACCGGGCTGCGGGTCCGGCTGCGGCTGGCACCGGGTCAGGAACCTGCCGACGTGGCCGCCTCCGCCGAGCGGCTGCGGCATGCCTGGGGCGTTCACGGCGCGTACGTGGAGGAGATCAAGCCGGGTGTGGTTGAGCTGCGGCTGATCGGCTTCGATGTGCTCCGGAAGGTCCGGATGCCCCGGACGGCTGCGGGTGGCTTCCTCAAGGTGCCGGTGGCGCTGCGGGAGGACGCGACGCCGTTCGTCCGGGACTACCGGACCATCCCGCACCAGCTCACCCTTGGCGCCACGCTCTCGGGTAAGTCGATGTTCCTGCGCCACCACATCGCCGGGCTCGCCCGGCAACCGGTCGCGCTGGTCGGTATCGACTGCAAACGGGGTGTCGAGCTGGCGCCGTTCGCTCCACGGCTCTCGGCGTTGGCCACCGATCCTGTGCAGGCGGCGGAACTGCTGCCTGTGCTGGTCGGGCTGATGGAGGACCGGTACGACCTGATCAAGGCCCGGCAGGGCATCGCCCCCAGCACGCCGGATGAAGAGATCACCTCTGACATCTGGGGGTTGCCGGAGGAGGAGCGGCCGGTGCCGGTGGTGCTGGTGGTGGACGAGGTGGCCGAACTGTTCCTCGTCGCCACGCGGAAGGACGAGGAACGGCGGGACGAGATGGTCACCCAGCTCATCCGCCTCGCCCAACTCGGCCGCGCGGCAGGCATCTACCTGGAGGTCTGCGGCCAGCGGTTCGGCGCCGAGCTGGGCAAGGGAGCGACGATGCTGCGGGCTCAGCTGACCGGGCGGGTGTGCCACCGCGTGAACGATGAAGCCTCCGCCAAGATGGCGCTCGGCGACATCGCCCCCGAAGCGGTCGGCGCGGCCTGCGCCATCGCCCCCGAACGGCCCGGCCTCGCGGTCGCTGGCGACACGTCCGGCGGCTGGTCCCGCATCCGTCCGCCCCATCTCTCGCTCCGCGATGCTGCGGCGGTCTGCCGCGACCATGCCCATCTCGTGCCGGACATGCCCGCGCTGGAGCCGTTCCGGCCGGACGCGCCGGCCGTACCGGTGAGCGCTCCAACCTCGCTGCTCAAGCCACTCCCGGCCGCCGAGTAATCAACCCACCTGACGGCTGGCGCGACCGTACCCGCGCCGTGTCCCTACCCCCGCAATGCCTGAAACCGAAAAGTGGAGTCCCTGTGTCTCGTCCCACCATCTCCGAAGTCTCCGCGCTCCTGGCCGACCTGGCCGACTTCCGCACACGCGGGGCCGGGAGCCGCGCCGAGCTGATGAACCGCAAAGCGGACCTGCTGGAGCGCATCGCCGCTGCCCAGCCCGATGACACCGAGGCCGCCGAGGTCGCCGCCGCCGCTCGCACACGTGCCGACGAACTCACCGCAGACGGCTGACTCACTGGAAGGAGCTTCTACCCATGCGCGCTTACCTGGCGCGGGTTGACGCGGTGCTCGTGCAAGCGGTCATCGCTGCCGCGCTGTCCTTCGCCCACCTGCATGACCTGGCCTCGGCGGCCGGACAGGACGGGTGGAAGGCGTGGGCCTATCCGGTCTCCGTTGACCTGCTGCTCGTGGCGGCCTGGAAGCGGCTCCGATCGGGGGCGTCCAAGGCTGCGGGCTGGTGCTGGTTCGTCGTCGCCCTGACCGCGTCGCTCGGGGCGAACGTCGCCACCGCCGGACTGCTCGACCTGGACAACGTACCGGACTGGCTGCGCATCCTTGTCGCCGGATGGCCCGCCGTCGCCTTCCTCGGCGGAACCCTCCTCGTCCACACCGCACCAGCGCCCGAGACCGCGTCGGCTCCGGCCGAACTTGCCGAAACCGCGTCGGTCCCGGCCGAGCCGGAAACTGCGGGGCCTCTCGCCGATCCGGAGCCTGAGCAACAGCGGCCTGCGCCTCACGTTCCGGCCGCGCTCGTGAACCACGCGCGCAAGCTCGCCGACGACCACCAGGCCCGTACTGGCTCGCCTATCGACACCGACACCTTGCGCGCCCGCCTCGGCGTCCCGGCGCCGCTGGCCGACGCCATCGCTTCCCATCTGTAAAGGAGTCCTTCATGCTCCGCCGCTTCCGCAACGTCATCCGCATCGGCCCGGTCCGGGTCGGCACCGCCAACGATCAGCGGGGCCGGGTGAAGCACACCGCCGTGTGCACCGCTCCCCGCTGTGACTTCTCCGCCGACTACGACACCCGCGCCGCCGCCGAGCTGGCCGCCCGTACCCACCGCTGCCCCATCCGCTGAAAGGAGAGATGGCCTGTGACCGTCAGCCTGCCCCTGGTCCTCATCCTGGGCGCCGTTGCCTGGATCGCGATCAAGTTCATGGGCGTCCGCCTGTGGGTCGCCGTCGTGATCGCGCTGTTCGGCTTCTGGCTCGCCCACACCGGTCTTGCGCCGTCCGTGGAGTCCGGTACGCGCTCCGGCGTCGACTCCGTCAACGAGCAACACGACTAGACGAGTAGCTGAGAGGAGATCGCTGTGTTCCGACCGAAGTACCCCGAAGCCCCCACGCCGCCGATCGTCCACATGCCCACCGCCGTCCCGGCGGTCCAGCAGCATCACGCCCCGGCCTGCTCCTGCCAGCACACCCACGCGCCCGCTCCGATCCGCCCGGCCGGGGCCTTGAGCGGGATCAATGCCGGAACGGTCGGTGCCGTGGTCACGGTCGGCATCGTCCTGACGGCCCTGCTCGCCGCCGTCGCCGTCACGGCCGTCTCCGTCGCCGTTGCCGCCGTCGTCATGCGCTCGCTCCTGGCCAGCCAGCGTCGCCGCTGACCCCCGTACGAGCACGACTGCCGGGGCGGCCTCGATACCGCCAAGCATCCGCCGCCCCGGCAGCCCACCCCCTCCCGACCCAAGAGCCGAAAGAGGAGACCCCATCATCACCCGCACCACCCCGCCACCGATGCCCGAACTCCGCAGCCTGGCAGCCCTCGGCACCATGCCCGCACTGCTCCGCCAACTCTCCGGCCTCGGCGGCTGCACCAATCCCATCCGCCTCGACGGCCACCGCACCGAACACCACCTCAACCAGGACACCGGCGAGATCGGCCGCATTCTTCATCACCTGGACTCCGCCGAGCTGCCCGCCGGGCATCTCCTGGTCCGCTGCAACAACCGCCGCACCACTCGCTGTGCGGCCTGTGCCGAGACTTACCGCCGCGACACCTTCCACCTGATCACCGCCGGACTACGCGGCGGCAAAGGCACCCCCGAGGAGGTAGCCACGCACCCCCGCGTCTTCGCCACCTTCACCGCGCCCAGCTTCGGCCCCGTCCACAATCGGCCCACCGGCCCGGCCGGTGTCCGCCGCCTGTGCCGCTGCGGTGTCCGCCACGACCAAGAGGACGATGCGCTTGGTACTCCGCTCGATCCGGACCGGTACGACTACGAATCCGCGGTGCTCTGGAACGCTCACGCGGGCCTGCTGTGGCGGCGGTTCTCGATCTACCTGCGGCGGGAGGTCGCCAAGCGGGCCGGGCTCACACAACGGGCCTTCCGCGAGCACGCCCGGCTGTCCTTCGCCAAGGTCGCCGAGTACCAGAAACGCGGCGCCGTCCACTTCCACGCGGTCATCCGGCTTGACGGCCCGGAAGGCGGCGACACCCCGCCGCCAGCCTGGGCCACCACCGATCTGCTGACCGACGCCATCCGCGCTGCCGCAGCCAAAGCAGAGGTGAAAGGGTCGGTGATCGACGGCCGGGCCCACCGCTTCGCCTTCGGTCGTCAGCTCGACGTACGGCCCATCCGGGGCGCGGACTTCAACGGCGGCCAGGAGCTGACCGACCGGGCTGTAGCCGCGTACATCGCCAAGTACGCCACCAAGGGCGCCGAGACCGCGACCGGGGCCCTCGACCGGCCGATACGGCTCATCGCCGAACTCGCCCAACTCGACGTCCCCGAACACACCCGCCGCCTCATCCGCACCGCCTGGGCCCTCGGCGCCCGGAAGGATCTGGAACACCTCCGGCTCCGCGCCTGGGCCCACATGCTCGGCTTCCGGGGCCACTTCTCCACCAAATCCCGCCGCTACTCCACCACCCTCGGCGCACTCCGCGACGCCCGCGCCGCCTGGCGACGTGCCCAAGCTGCCGTCGCCGACTCCGGCCCGGATGAGACCACGTTGGTCCTCGCCCACTGGGTCTACGCCGGTACCGGCCTCACCCCCGCCGAGGAATGGCTCACCGCCACCATCACCCCCGCTCCAGGAACAGAAGGAGAGCCCACCCATGGCTAGGCGACGCCTCGCTGTCGCAGAAGTGGCCGCCGAGTCGCGTGCCTTGCCATCGAGGTACCTGACTCCTGACGACCTGGTGGCGATGTTCGACCTGCCCAGCGTTGAGACGGTCTACCAGTGGCGCCGCAAGCGCACCGGTCCGCGCGGCTTCCGGGTCGGCCGGCATCTGCGCTTCGACCCCGTGGACGTCCGGGCCTGGGTCGAGTCCTTGCGGGAAGGGGCTGCTGCCTGATGGCCGGGCATATCCAAGACCGCTGGTACAGGTCCGAGACCGGACCGGACGGGAAGGCACGCAAGGTCAAAACGGAGCGCTACGGATCGGGGCTCCGTTACCGCGCTCGCTACGTCGGTCCGGACGGCACGGAGAAGTCCAAGAGCTTCCCCGACCGGCAGAAGCGGCTTGCCGATCAGTGGCTCGCCCACGTCGAGGCGGACATGGCGCGGGGGCAGTACATCGACCCCGGCGCCGCTCGGATCACCTTTCAGCAGTACGCCGAACGCTGGGTGGCCACCCAGGGCGCCGACCCGAACACGCAAGCCTCGATGGAGTCACAGCTGCGGTTGCACGCCTTCCCGTACCTGGGCACTCGTCCGCTCGGCTCCTTCCAGCCTGCTCATATACGGGACTGGGTGCGTCAGCTTCAGGAGAACGGCATCCGGGGGTCGTACGCGCGGACGATCTACTCCAACGTGCGTGCCACCCTGAGCGCGGCCGTGGACGACGGGCACCTTCCCCGGAACCCGTGCGCCGCCCGCTCGGTCCGGCCGCCGACCGTCGACACGAAGCGTGTGATCCCGTGGACGCCGGAACGACTCTTCGCCGTGCGGGCCGCCATGCCGGAGCGCTATCAGACCATGGTCGACCTGGGCGGCGGCTGCGGGCTCCGTCAGGGCGAGATCCTGGGCGTGGCCGTCGACGCGATCGACTTCGAGTCGGACACGCTCCACGTGGTCCAGCAACTGAAGCTGAGCCGCAGTAAGGCCGTGTTCGCCCCGCCCAAGGGCGGCAAGCTCCGGGACGTGCCGCTGCCCGGGCCGGTCGCGGACGCGCTCCGGGAGCACATGAAGCGGTTCCCGCCGGTCGAGATCACCTTGCCGTGGAAGGTGGCGGACGGTCCCCCGGTGACCAAGCGACTGATCTTCACCGGTCCGCGTGGTGGGCACGTCTGGCGTACGTCGCTCAACGAGGAGGCGTGGAAACCGGCGCTCGCTGCGGCTGGGGTCATCCTGGTGCCGGGGCGGGGCCAGCCGTACGCGGAGTCCCGCGAGAACGGCATGCACGCCCTGCGCCACTTCTACGCCTCCGTCCTCCTGGACGCTGGGGAGAACATCAAGGCACTCGCCGAGTACCTGGGCCACTCGGACCCCAGCCTGACGCTGCGCGTGTACGCGCACCTCATGCCGTCCAGCCAGGAGCGCACTCGCCACGCTCTGGCAAGCGTCTACACAGCCACAGGGCCGGTTCGCAAGAAGCCTTGAGGGCCGTAGAGCCTCGGGAACCTGGAAGGGTGGGTTAGCTGCGAGTACCTTCACCCTGTTCAGCGACCCACTCAGCGGTTCTGATCACCGACGCTTCATGGGCAGCTATCGCGAAGAGACGCAAGATTAGCTAGTCGACAAGAAGCCGCAGTGGCACTTGCACAAGTTCACGATGTTGATAGCGCAGCGTTTCACATGAGAGATTGAGTGGCGCGCTGAAAGGCACCGAAAGACTCTGAGAGGCATTGAAGGGTCCGGAGGTGACTAGAACCTTCAGCGCGAAGGGCCCGGCTCCGGCTGCAACCAGAACCAGGCCCTCTCGCAATCAACGAGCCCGGTCGCTTACCAAGAGACCGGGCTCGCTGCATGCGCAGCTCCCGATCCCGACCGCACTCGCGCGTGACTCGCTCATCGAGCGAACTGCATCACGCTGGTAGCGACAGCCACGAGCAGGCCAGCGCCCGCAAGCCAGACCTGCCATTTTTCGGCACCAGTCCACCTGCGAGGCTTGTCCTTTTCGAGACTCACCCCACCACCTCCCCTTCTCCTCCAGCCAGCCCGCTCTTCGAGCTGGAGCCTAGGAACTCACAAGCCCCCGCACAGAGTTCAGGGAAGGATCAGGTGAAGCGCGATAAGCATACCGATAGATCTGACAGTCTTCGGGGCGGCCGAACCTCAGCCCATACGCGGCAAACGTCCAGCACTGAACGGCTGACGGCCCAGAGACGGCCCCACAACGCCACCAAGCCTCCTACCGGCGGGGAAATCGCTGGTAGGAGGCTTGATCAATAGGGCTTACTTCTTCTTGCCCTGGTTCTTGACTGCTTCGATGGCGGCCTTCGCGGCGTCCGGGTCGAGGTAGGTGCCGCCCGGGTTGACCGGCTTGAAGTCGGCGTCCAGTTCGTAGGAGAGCGGGATGCCCGTCGGGATGTTCAGGCCCGCGATGTCGGCGTCGGAGATGCCGTCCAGGTGCTTGACCAGGGCGCGGAGCGAGTTGCCGTGGGCCGCGACCAGGACCGTCTTGCCTGTGAGGAGGTCCGGGACGATGCCGTCGAACCAGTACGGGAGCATGCGGACGACGACGTCCTTGAGGCACTCCGTCTGCGGGCGCAGCTCCGGCGGGAGGGTCGCGTAGCGCGGGTCCGCGAACTGGGAGTACTCGGCGTCGCGGTCCAGCGGGGGCGGCGGGGTGTCGTAGGAGCGGCGCCACAGCATGAACTGCTCCTCGCCGAACTCGGCGAGGGTCTGGGCCTTGTCCTTGCCCTGCAGGGCGCCGTAGTGGCGCTCGTTGAGGCGCCACGAGCGGTGGACGGGGATCCAGTGGCGTTCGGCGGACTCCAGCGCCAGCTGGGCCGTGCGGATCGCGCGCTTCTGGAGCGAGGTGTGGACCACGTCGGGGAGCAGGCCGGCGTCCTTCAGCAGCTCACCGCCGCGGACTGCCTCCTTCTCGCCCTTCTCGTTCAGATTGACGTCCACCCAGCCGGTGAACAGGTTCTTCGCGTTCCACTCGCTCTCGCCGTGGCGGAGGAGGATCAGCTTGTACGGTGCGTCGGCCATGCCGTCGAGCCTACTGGACCGGTCTGAGGGGGTCGGTTGACGGACCCCGTCAATTGACTGGCGGGGTGGGGGCCCGTATCGGTAAGTTGCGGATGCTGGTTGTGCCACTTACATGCTGCGCCGCTATGGGGCGCGCGGCTTACCGGCTGTCGTATTCACAGGGCTGTGGCTTTCACCGGGGGGAGTCGTCCGTGTCCGTCGTCCGACTGAGGCAGGCCGCGAAGGAGAGCGTCTCGGGGCTGCCCCGGGAGTTCTGGTGGCTGTGGACCTCCACGCTGGTCAATCGGCTGGGCGGGTTCGTGGCCACCTTTCTTGCCATGTACCTGACCGTGGATCGCGGCTATTCGGCGATGTTCGCCGGGCTGGTCGGCGCGCTGCACGGGCTGGGCGGGGCCGTGTCTGCCGTCGTCGCCGGGGTGCTGACCGACCGGCTGGGGCGGCGGCCCACGCTGCTCGTCTCGCAGCTGTCGACCGCGGTCACGGTCGCCGTGCTGGGGTTCGTCCAGAACCCGGTCGCCATCGCCGTCGTGGCCTGTCTGGTGGGCATGACCAGCAACGCGTCCCGGCCCGCGGTGCAGGCGATGATCGCCGACATCGTCGCGCCCGGGGACCGGGTGCGGGCCTTCGCGCTCAACTACTGGGCCATCAACCTCGGCTTCGCCGTCTCCGCGGCGGCGGCCGGGCTGATCGCGCGCCACGGCTATCTCACGCTCTTCCTGGCGGATGCCGGGATGACGCTGCTGTGTGCGGTCATCGTCTTCGTCAAGGTTCCGGAGTCCCGGCCCGAGCGGGAGCGTGCCACCGAGGGTGTGGCGGTGGAGCCGGAGCGCGAGGTCGGGTTGGGCACGGTGCTGCGAGACCGGCGGTTCATGGCCGTGGTCGCGCTGTCGTTTCTGGTCGCGACCCTCATCCAGCAGGCGTTCGTGGCGCTGCCCGTGGCGATGGGGGCGGACGGGCTGTCCAGTACGGACTTCGGCGTCGCGATCGCGGCGAACGGCGTACTGATCGTGGCCGTACAGATCCCGGTGACGCGGTTCCTCGAACATCGCGATCCGGCGCCGCTGCTGATGGTGTCCGCGCTGCTGACCGGCGCCGGCTTCGGGCTGACCGCCTTCGCCGGGTCGGTCGGGATGTACGCGCTGGCCGTGACGGTCTGGACGATCGGCGAGATCATCAACTCCCCCACCCAGATGGGGCTGGTCGCCCGGCTCTCCCCGACCCATGGGCGCGGCCGCTACCAGGGGATGTACACCCTGTCGTGGTCCCTCGCCTCGCTCGTCGCCCCGCTCGCGGGCGGGGCGGTGATGGACCGCTTCGGGGCGGACGCACTGTGGGCGGCCAGCGCCGTGGTGGGCCTCGTGGCGGCCGGGGGGTACGTGGCGCTGGGGCGCGCCCTGCGGAGCCGGCCTGCGGCCGGGGAGTCCGGGGGTGGAGTGGGTGCGGTTGCGGCTTCGGCTGCGGTTGCAGCCTCGGCTTCGGTTTCGGCTTCGGCTTCGGCTTCGGCTTCGGCTTCGGCTTCGGCTTCGGCTGGTGAGGTTGGTGCCGTCTCTGGGGGTGGGGCTGGTGTTGCTTCCGATGGTGGGGCTGGTGCTGCTTCCGGTGGTGGAGTGCCTGCGGTTGGGGCGGGCTCCTCGTAGCGGGCTGGGCTGTCTCCGGTGGGGATCAGGGGGTGGATCTCGGGATGACCGGCTCGATGTGGATGCTCGGCACTGAGCCTGAGGGTAGGTGGTACGCCGGAGGCGTCGGCCATGCCGGGAAGGTGGGCCGCTGGTACGTCGGGAACGGAGTGGGTTCCGTGCCCGTGCCGCCGCCCGGCTGGTAGCGGTCGTTCCAGCGGGTCACCGGGGTCCCGGGGTAGCTCGGCTCGTCCCGGTTCGCCCATAGGACGAACGTCAGCCCCGTCAGCCCCAGCAACACGGTGAGTGCCAGCGCCCGTACGGCGGTGATGCGTTGGCGTGCGGGGCCGGTGACACCGGGTGAGATGCTGATCCGTCGTGCCTTCTCCCCCGGCACCGTCGGCGTGGGCAGCGGTGCGCGTTCGTCCACGCCCAGGGCGGCCAGGTGCAGCCCGAGCCGCTGGGTCTGGCCGGGGAGCCGTACGGCGGTGTCGGCCCAGGTGCGGATGGTCTCGGGGGCGATGCCGTCGGGCGGTACGAGGATGCTGGGGCCGGTCCAGTTCATGGCCCAGTACGCGGTCCCCCGCGCTACCAGTTGCGCCCCGATCAGTACGGCCAGGGCCCCGGCCAGGGGGGCGAGTGGGTCCTGTTCGGTCTGATCGCCACGGGGCATTCGCTCGCCCTCGGGCAGCCGGGCGTTGAGTGCGCGCGCCAGCGGCATGCGGCGGCCGCCGTCCAGCAGTCGCAGCACTCGGTGGATTGCCAGTCTCTCAGGCTCCCCGTCCGGCTGCGCCTTCGGCCGCCCCATCCGCTCCGTCTCCTCCACCCCGCGTACCGCCTCCGCCAGCAGGGTCAGGATCCGCGTCGCGCGGTGCTCCGCCAGCTCGGTGAGCCAGTCCCGCCAGGGCACCCTCGTGCCCGCGTCCGGGCCGGACAGCAGGACGCGGCCCAACTCGACCGCGTACCGCGGCTGTACGGAGAGGGGTTCTGGGGAGAGGAAGGGGCCGGTTCCAGGCCCCCGCGCGGGCAGGCGCGACAGCCGCTCCAGCCGGACGGCCAGGGCCGGATGCGCGTCATCCGGGTCCGCGGGCCGCTCTACGGCTCGGGCGCGCAACGCGCCCATCGGCTCCCGCAGTTCGGGCGCCTCGACCATATGGGCGAAGGCGCGGAACGGATCGTCGGGGATCCGGCCCGTCGCCCGGCGCATCGGGGCGAGGAAGTCCGCGAGGAACTCCTGCCACGCCGTCTCCAGCGCCGCCGTGGAGCACAGAGCGTCGGCTACGGCGCCCGGACCGGCCACCCGCGCCGCCTCGCGATCGGCCTCCAGCTCCTGCCGCCGCCGGACCGGGCGGGTGAGCCAGCGGAAGATGTGGGTGTAGAGGCCGAGCAGCAGCAGCGGCACGCCCGCGTACAGCCGCACCAGGTCGTTCGCGGCCGACGCGTCCTGGATCGCCTGCCGGGCGGCGACCAGGCCCGCCGCGCCCCGGTGGGCGACCGCGCCGAAGCGGCTGTGGCGGCCGGAGTAGTGGCCCAGCTCGTGTGCGAGGACGGCGCGCAGTTCGGCGGGCGACAGACCGGCCAGCAGGGGCAGTCCCAGGTAGAGGACACGTCGGCCGGGGGCCAGGCCGAGGAGCGGTGCGTCCTCGGTGACGGAGGCGTTGACCTCGGCGGTCAGCTTGATGTGGCCGGGCGGCCGGGTGCCGACGTCGAGGGCCAGCTCCTCGACCCTGCGCCATAACTCCGGCGCCCCGCGCCGGGTCACCGTCACCGCGTCCGCGCGCGGGGCGGCGGGGCGGGCGGTGCGGATCACCGCCCACACCATGCCGAAGACGATCGGGGCGAGCGCCGCGCAGGCGGTGACGACGGTGGTGGGCGGCGTCGTGGCCTCCGGCGTTCCTGCGGTCCATAAGGCGGCCACGAGGAATGCCGCCCAGAGCAGCGCCATGGCCGCGATCAGCGCGTAGAAGACGGCGAGCAGGGCGAGGGCGAGGAGCGCGCGGGCGGTGGCGATCATCGACGCCCCCGAATGCCGTCGGCACCGCCCCGCAACGCCCGGTCCTCGCCGTTGAATCCGGCCGACAGCCACTCCGCGGCCCCGTACAGGGCCGCGCTCAGTGGGTCCTTCGGGGTGCGGGTCAGGAGGCGGTCGGTCGCGCGGTCGAGTTCCGGGGAGACGTCGAGCAGCAGGCTGAGTCGGGCGCGGGCCTTGTGGAGGTTGCTGCCGACGCTGCCTACGGAGATCCCCAGCTCAGCCGAGATCGCCTGGTAGCTCATGCCCTCGAGCGAGTGCATGACGACCACCTGGCGCTGGCGCGGCGGCAGCGTGCCGAGGGCGCGCAGGGCGGCCAGCGCCTCGGCGGTCTCCTCCACGCTCGCGGTCGTGGCGGCCGGGACGGTCATCTCGGCCGGCTTCCAGCGGAACCACCAGCGCCGCCCGTCCCGCGAGAGCTTGCGCCGCATGGTGGTGGTCACCCATGCCTCGGGCGAGGCGCACGCCCTGACCTCGGGCCAGCGCCGCATCGCCTCGATGTACGCCTCTTGCACCGCGTCCTCGGCGTTCTGCCGGTTGTCGCTGAGCATCACCGCGCGGGCGGCCAGCCAGGGGTAGGTGCGGGCGTAGAAGGCGTCGAACTCCTCCTCGGGCCGCCCGCCGCGCGTGGTCTCCTCGACGGTGTCGCTCATTCCGATCGACCCCCGTCCCGCTCGCCCCGCTCGCCCCGCTCGCCCCGCTCCTCCGGCCGCCGCCGTATCGTCAGCGCCGCGCCGTCGGGGCGGCGGTCGGTGAGGACCGTGCCCGGCTCCGTTCTGTTCACCAACTCGGCCAGCGTGCGCGCGCGGGGCCGGTGGCCCGCGCGCGCCGCCCGCCCGCGGGTGTCGGGCCTGTCTTATTTTCACCCTCCGCGCCCGGGGGGGGGGTGGGCGCGGTGCCGCCCCCCCCCGCCGCCAGCCAGCGGATGACGTCCCCCATCAGCCGTAGCACCCCCACCGTCACGACCGTTGCCACCGTGAGCCACGGATTGTCCATGAGCACCGTTGTGTCTCCTCTTCATGGTTCCCGGCCGCCGGAGCCGGTTCACCATGAAGAGCCCTCATGGACCGTATTTCTTCACCGCGTTTCTCACCGTGTTTTCGGGGAGGTGCCGACGGGAGGTGTCGGTGGGTGGTGTCAGCGGGTGGTGTCAGCGGGGGTCTCAGTGGAGGGCGCGCTGCGCCTCGTACAGGTTGCGGGGGTGGACCGCCTCCGGGTGGCCGTAGGACTCGATACGGGAGTGGAGCGGACCGGTGAAGTCCGGGACGTCGATCTGGCCGAACTGCCGGACCTCGCTGATCCCGACCGTCGCGCTGTACGGCGCGATGTCGTCGATCCTGACGCACCCGGCTCGCTGATTGGTGACCGTGACGTTCCAGTGGGCGAACCGCGCGCCGTAGAGCGGACCGGCGCTCGCGTCGCCGCCGTGCGACCCCGTGTTGTCCACGGTGATCTCCGTACGGACGTTGGCGAAGGGCATCCCGCGGTGGGTGTCGAAGGTGCCCATCTCCATCCGGCCGCGCGACCAGACGTTGTAGCTGGACAGCCCCTCCACGTTGATCCCGTGCAGCTGTGTCCCCGTCGGGGCCGGGACGGTGCGCTGGGCCAGGACGAAGTCCTCCACGAGGTTGTCGTGCGAGCCCTCGCGGCAGCAGTAAGGATGGTGGCTGCCGCGGCCCGTCACCCGGGTGCGGCGCAGGGTGCACGCCTTGGCGGCGACGAGCAGGAAGCCGTTGTCGACGTTGTTGACGGTCACGTCGTCCACCCAGCAGTCCCATGCGCACTGCAGCGCGACGCCGTTGTACCCCTTGTCCAGCAGGTGCTGCGACTGCGGCGTCTCGACGACGTCGAGGGTGATGCCCTCGACCCCGGAGCCGGTGACCGGCCGCACCAGCGTGGTGAACCGGGGCTTCCAGGCGGGCCGGGCGTCGAGCGGCAGCGGGCGGTCGAGGGTCACCCGGCGGCGGCGCCGGTCGACGGCGACGACGCGGCACGGCCACTCGTAGGGGACGTACGAGGTGAGCTTGGTCTTGTCGGTCCAGGCGTAGTCGGCGGCGCCCTCGACATCACCGGCCATATGGGCCAGCAGCGAGTGCGCGTCGTCGTCGGTGAGTTGGAGCAGCACGCGGTCGCCGCGGCGCAGGGCGGACGGGTCCTCGACGGTCACCGTCCAGTCGCCGCGGCGGGCGGGGGCGGCGAAGTCGGTAAGGGTGTGCCACTCGTCGCGCCGGTTGCCGGTCCAGCCCTCGAACGGCCACGCCTGGGCTCGGATCGCGTCGGTGAGGGAGCGCCAGCGGGCGTCGGGGCAGATCCAGATGAGCCCGCCGGCCCAGGACCAGGACGACTTGTTGCCGCCGTAGCGGCTGCCGTACGGGCCGATCAGCTCGGTGAGGTTACGGGTCGCGTGGAGGGTGGTGCGGCCGCTGCCCGCGCCGCGCAGTACGACGTTGTCGTAGCCGAGGCGGATGATGTCGTCCACGCGGTACGTCCCGGGTGGCACCAACACCGTGCCGCCGCCGTGGCGGCCGGCCGCCGCGATGGCGCGGTTGATCGCGGGGGCGGCGTCCGCGGAGCCGTCGGGCCGGGCGCCGAAGGCGCGGACGTCCGCGACGACGGGCAGGCGGGGGAAGCTCGTGCGGCCACCGAGGTATCCGGCGCGGCCGACGTAGGGGATCTGGGGGTGGGTGTACGGGTGGGCGCGGAACTCACGCCAGAGGGCGGACGTACGGGCCTCGCCGGACGTGCCCGTCCCGCCGGACGTACGGGTCCCGCCCGGCGTACGCGGTGCGGCCGCCGCCGCGTCCGTTGCGGTCAGGAGCGGGGCCCCCGCCCCCAGGAGCGTGGCGCCCGCCGCCAGTCCCATCGCACCGCCGAGCAACTGCCTTCTGTCGATCTCCGTGCCCATGAGCCAGCCCCGCCTTCCATGGATGTGAACGCAGTTCAGGTGAGAGACGGCGTGAGAATGCCATGGGGTAGGGGCGCGCGGAAGGGGGCGCGTCAGGATGGACGTAGGTCAAGAGGGCGGACGTAGGTCAACAGGGCGGACGGCAGGTCAAGCGGAAAGGTTGAGGGGGCGGACGAAGACCGGGCCGGGGCCCGGTTGTTCACCTCGCCGCATTCCGAGTCAGATATTCCGAGTCAGATTGCTGAACGCCTCAAGATTCCGCGTCGATTCGCCCCGCGAGGTACGCCACGCGTACTCCTTGCGAATGGCCGTGGCGAACCCCATCTCCAGCAGTGTGTTGAAGCTGCCGTCCGCGTTCTCCAGCACCGTGCCGAGCAGCCGGTCCACTTCCTCCGGGGTGACGGCCACGAGCGGCAGCTTGCCCACCAGATAGATGTCGCCGAGCTGGTCGATCGCGTAACTCACCCCGTACAGCCGGGTGTTGCGCTCCAGCAGCCAGCGGTGGACCGCCTCGTGGTTCTCATCCGGATGGCGGACGACGAAGGCGTTGACCGAGAGGGAGTGCCGGCCGACCCGCAGCGAGCAGGTGGTCGACAGCTTGCGGGTGCCCGGGAGCGTGATGACGTAGGTGCCGTCCTCCGGACTCTCCCACTCCAGTTCGGCGTCGTTCAGCGTCCGCTCGATGACGGCCCGGGGGTCGCCCTCCGGGGCGGTGTCGGCCTTACGGCCGGCCTCGGCCGCGGTGTCGTCCTTACGGTCAGCCTCGGCCGTGGGGTCAGCCTCGGCCGTGGGGTCAGCCTTGCGGTCAGCCTCGGCCGTGGGGTCAGCCTTGCGGTCAGCCTCGGCCGTGGGGTCAGCCTTGCGGTCAGCCATGGGCCGATCGTAGGCGACGCCGCTCGCGCATCGCCTCCGTGTACACCTCCGCCGTCGCCGCGGCGGCCGTGTCCCACCCGAAGGACTCGGCGTGCCGGGCCGCCGCCGCACCCATCCGGTCCACCCGCCCCGGGTCCTGTACGAAGGGGCGCAGGGCGCGGGCGTAGTCGGCGGGGTCGTGGCCGTCGATCAGCGTGCCGCTGACCCCGTCCCGTACGGCCACCGGAAGGCCGCCCACCGAGGCCGCCACGACCGGGGTGCCGCATGCCTGCGCCTCGATGGCCACCAGCCCGAACGACTCGCTGTACGACGGCATGACCAGCACGGACGCCGCCCGGTACCAGTCCGCGAGCTCGTCCTGCGCACAGGGCGGCCGGAACCGGACCACATCGCAGATCCCGAGCCGCGCCGCCAGCTTGTGCAGCCCCTCGGGCTTGGCCAGGCCGCTGCCACTGGGGCCGCCCACCACGGGCACGACCATGCGCTCGCGCAGCGAGGGGTCCTCCTCCAGGAGGTGGGCGACGGCGTGCAGCAGGATGTCGGGGGCCTTCAGCGGCTGTATGCGCCCGGCGAAGAGGGGTATGAGCGCGTCGGCCGGGAGCCCCAGCCGGGCGCGGGCGGCGGCCCGGCCGTCGGCGGGCCGGAAGCGGTCAAGGTTCACCCCGGGGTGGACGACCGCCACCAGCTCGCGCGCCGCCTCATAGTGGCGCACCAGCTCCTCCGCCTCCTCGGTGGTGTTGGCGATCAGCCGGTCGGCGGCGCGGACGATCTGCTGCTCGCCGATGACGCGGGCCGCGGGCTCGGGGGTGTCGCCCGCCGCCAGCGCGGCGTTCTTGACCTTGGCCATGGTGTGCATGGCGTGCACCAGCGGCACTCCCCAGCGCTCGGCGGCCAGCCAGCCGACGTGGCCGGAGAGCCAGTAGTGGGAGTGGACGAGGTCGTAGTGGCCCGGCCGGTGCCCGGCCCACGCCTGCATGACGCCGTGGGTGAACGCGCACAGCTGCGCCGGGAGATCCTCCTTGGCCAGCCCGTCGTAGGGCCCGGCGTCCACATGCCGGACGAGCACCCCGGGGGCCAGCTCGACGGCCGGGGGCAGCACGGCGGTGGTGGCCCGAGTGAAGATCTCCACCTCGATGTCGATGGCGGCCCGGCGCCTGGCCAGCTCCACGATGTAGACGTTCATGCCACCGGCGTCGCCGGTGCCGGGCTGATGCAGCGGCGAGGTGTGGACGCTGAGCATCGCGATCCGCCGCGGCCGCCGTGGAATGCGACGAAGCCGCTGGTGGGACGGGACGCCGAACGGTATATGGGACCGGCCTCGCAGGCCGCCGAGCCGGGACGCGTGCTGACTCACCTCGCGTTACCTCCTTGCCGGGGCGGGCTCCCTCCACGGCGTCAACACCGGAACGTATGGTTCCCATTTCCGCTTTGCCAAAGCGTGACGTTCTGATGTCCGACGGCCACTCCCCGCCCGCCCCGGCAGGGGCTTCCCACCTGCTCCGGCACGGGCTCGGCGTCCGCCCCGGCACCGGCTCCCCACCTGCTCCGGCACGGGTTCCCCCTCCGCCCCGCCACAGACTCGGCGTCCGCCCCGGCACCGGCTCCCCCTCCGCCCCGGCATAGGCTCAGCGCCATGCCCGCCCGCGTTCCCCCGCCGTCCCGCCCGATCGGTTCGGCGACCCGCGGGACCACCAACCCCAACCGGCTGCGCCGGATGGACCGGTGGATCGCGGCGGCGCACGGGCCCGCGCTGCGCCGGGCCGCGGACGCGCCGGTGGCGGTGGATCTGGGCTACGGGGCGGCCCCCTGGACCGCCGTCGAGCTGCTGGACCGGCTGCGGACCGTACGGGCCGGGGCCCGCGTCGTCGGGGTCGAGATCGACCCCGGGCGCGTGCTCGCCGCGCGGCCGTACGAGCGCGAGGGGCTCACCTTCGCGCACGGCGGTTTCGAGGTGCCGCTGCCCGGCGGGGCCCGCCCGGTGCTCATCCGGGCGGCCAATGTGCTGCGGCAGTACGAGGAGGGCGAGGTCGCCGCCGTGTGGCGGCGGCTGTGCGCCCGGCTGGCGCCCGGCGGACTGCTGGTGGAGGGCACCTGCGACGAGATCGGACGGCGGCACGTATGGGTCGCGCTGGACGCGGCGGGCCCGCGCACCGTGACCTTCGCGGCCCGCCTCGGCTCCCTGAAACGCCCCTCCGACCTGGCCGAACGACTCCCCAAGGCGCTGATCCACCGCAATGTGCCGGGCGAGCCGGTGCACACCTTCCTGCGCGATTTCGACCGCGCCTGGGCGGCCGCCGCCCCGTACGCGCCGCTCAGCGCGCGTCAGCGCTGGATACGCAGCGCCCAGACGTTGCGCGCCGAGGGCTGGCCGCTCACCGACGGCCCGCGGCGCTGGCGCCAGGGCGAGGTCACGGTGCGGTGGGAGGCGTTGGCGCCCCGGGGCTGACGGCGCCGTCCGGGCCGCCCGCCGTACCCATGGTGCCGTCCCCCGTGCCCCGGGTGCCGCCTTCCGTGTCCGGGTCGGCCCCGGCCGCGTACTCCTCGCTGATCTCCTTCGGGCCGAACGGCCACACCTTCTCCATCCGCGCCCACAGCACGAACGCCACACACCCCGCCGCGACCCAGGCGAGCGACCATTCGATGGGGTGCCGCCCGGGGGAGTTCTTGTCCGCGTAGCCGTAGATCACCAGCCAGCCCACCAGCGCCACCACGCTCGGCAGCGGATAGAGCCACATCCGGTACGGCCGCCGCAGGCCGGGCTGGCGGCGGCGCAGCACCGTGACGGCGACGACCTGCGCCAGGGCCTGCACGATCACCATGACCGTGGTCAGCAGCTGGATGAGGGTGGCCAGATCGGTGTGGCGGCCGATGAGGAAGCCGATCGCCGTCACGACACCCATCGTGGCCAGGCCCAGCATGGGGAAGCGATGGCGCGGGTGGAGCGTGCCGAACGGCCGGAAGAAGACCCGGTCGCGGGCGGCGTCGTACGGCACCCGGGAGCCGCCCAGCAGCCCGGCGAAGACGGACGCGAAGGCCGTGATGAGGATGAGCACGGTGACGACGTCGGCCGCACCCTTCCCCCAGGTCTCCTCCAGCACCGCCGAGGCGACGGACTGGGCGGCCACCGAGTCGGGGTCGGTCATCTCGCGCCAGTCGACGACGCCGAGGGTGCCGATCTGCAGCAGCAGGTAGATCCCCATGATCCCGGCGATCGAGGTGACGATCGCCCGCGGCAGGGTGCGGCCGGGGTCCTTGATCTCGGCGCCCATGTACGCGGCGGTGTTGTAGCCGAGGTAGTCGTAGATGCCGATGGTCAGGCCCGCGGCGAACCCGGTCCAGAAGTGACCGCTGGTCAGCTCGAAGGCGTGGTCCGGATAGGTGAACGCCTGCCCCGCGTCGAAGTGGCTGAAGGCCGCCACGATGACCAGGACCACGGAGGCGATCATCACGCACCACATGACGGTCGTGATCCGGGCGATGTGCTCGACGCCCCGCCACAGCAGCCCGATGACCAGGACGATGACACCGAGCCCGACCAGATCGCCCTGGGTCTGCGTCATATCCGGCCACAGATAGCCCAGATACTGCACCAGCCCGACCACGCCCGTGGACATGATCAGCGGGATGAACAGCATCGCCGTCCAGACGAACAGGAACGGCATCAGCTTGCCGCTGCGGTACTGGAACGCCTGGCGCAGATACACATAGCTGCCCCCGGCCCCGGGCAGCGAGGCGCCCAGCTCGGCCCAGATCAGCCCGTCGGCGAGCGCGAGCACCGCGCCCGCGACGAAGCCGATGACGGCCTGTGGTCCGCCGAAGGCGGCGACCATGAGGGGGATGGTGACGAACGGCCCGATGCCGCACATCTGGCTCATGTTGATGGCGGTCGACTGGAACAGGCCGATACGGCGGACGAATCCGCCCTCGGTGCCGGACATCCGGACCTCCATTGCCCTCTCGCGCCACTGGCGCCACCGTGGGAGGAAATGAAAGTAAGGAAAGTTTCCAGTCGCGTCAAGGAGGTGGGCCGCGGCAAAATCAGCACTCAGTGGCCCTCAGGCCACCGCCGCCGCGCCCGCCAGCACCTTCAGCGCCTCCGCCGTCGCCGACCCCTCGTCGGCCGTGTAGGTGCACAGCATCTGTCCCGGATCCGCGGGCAGCACGAACGCCTCGAACCGCAGCACCAGCTCCCCCGCCTCCGGATGGCGGAACCGCTTGACGCCCCGCGTCCGCTCCTGCACCGCCTGCGCCTCCCACCGCCGCCGGAACTCCTCGCTCCGCTCCAGCAGCTCATGAGTCACCCGGCACACCCGCGAACTGCCCGGGTGGCGGCCGGTCTCCGCGCGCAGCCCGGCCACCGTGTCATCGGCGACCTCGGCCCAGTTCGGATGGAGCTCCTGCAGCCGGGGGTCGAGGAAGACCAGCAGCGGGCCGTTGCGCCGCTCCTCGGGGATCGCGGCGTAGTCGATGCCGAGCCGGGTGCCGAGGGTGTTCCAGGCCAGGATGTCCATCGCCGGTCCGTAGACATAGGCCGGGACGATGCCGTCCATCGCGTTCAGCAGCTGCTGGATCTCCGGCCGCGCACCCCGCCCCGCGTCGGGGGGGGGCGCGGGCCCCCGCCCCCCCCGGTGGGGGGGCGGCCCCCCGCCCCTGGGGGCGCCCCCCGCGACGGCCGCGACGGCTCCGCCACCTCCGATCGTGACGGCCTTACGG
>NZ_JBHYVB010000144.1:0-30508 GCF_042750115.1 Streptomyces sp. NPDC059455 | reverse complement strand
ACCGTGGCCGTACCACCCGTGAGGGAGACGGCCACGGTCGGGCTTCCGTCGCCGAAGTCGAAGGTGACGGTGCCGGTGGGGGTGCCCGCCGTGGGTGGAACGCCCGCCACCACGGCGGTGAAGGTCACCGGCTGGCCGACGACGGAGGGGTCGGGCGCGGAGGTGACGGTCGTGGTGGACGGCGCCACGTAGTTGAAGCCGTCCGGAACCGTGACGCTGCCCCCGGCGGTGGTGACGGTGATGTCGGCGGGGCCGGGCACGTTCGGGGGCGTCACCACGACCAGCAGGGTGTCGGAGATCGACCCGAAGGACGTGGCGGGGACGCCGCCGAAGGTGACGGCGGTGACATGGCTGAGCCCGGTGCCGGTCAGGACCACGGGCTCGCCGCCCGCCGTGGACCCCGTGGTCGGGCTGACGTCGGTGACGACCGGCACGGCGGCGTAGGTGTAGAGCAGCCGGTTGCTCACCCCGCCCACGGTGATGACGTACACCGGAACGGTGCCGGGCCCCGAGGCCGGGGGAGCGGTCACGAGGAGGTGCTGGTCGGAGACGGCCGTGGGGTGGGCGACGGAGTCGCCGAAGTGCACCACCCGCGCGGTGCTCAGATTGACGCCGGTGAGCTCGACGATGTCGCCCCCGCCGAGCGGTCCGGCGACCGGCGTGATGCCGGTCAGGGTGGGCCAGGGGAGGTAGAAGAACGAGCCGATGGGGGCCGTGCCGCCCGGGGTGGTGACATACACCGGGACCGAGCCCGTCCCCGAGGGGCTCACCGCGACGATGGTCTGGTCGTCGAGGACGGAGAAGCTCGCCGCCCGGCGGGTGCCGAAGAACACGTCCGTGGTGCCCGAGAAGTGGCTGCCGATGACGGTCACCAGGGTCCCGCCGCTGTACGGGCCCTGGTCGGGGAAGATCCCGGCGAACTGGTTGAAGAGCTCGTACGTGCCCAGGGGGCGAACGGCCCCGAGGTCCGTCCGCGCCCCGGGGAGCATCGGCCGGTCCGGATCGCCGGGGAGGGGATCCATCAGGGTGCCCCGGTGGAGGGCGGCCAGCGCGTCGAGGCGGTCGAGCGCGGTGCGCACCACCAGCCGGTCGGGCATGCTCCGCGCCGGGAGCGGGATCGGCGCGCTGAGCGTCGGAACGAGCCTGTGGGATTCCGGATCCACGACGGCGATGCAGTTCTCACCGGGATCGGTGACGAGGACGAGTCCCAACGGGCGACAGGGCATGACGGCTCCGATCTGGCAAGGCGTCTTCCACTCCGCCGGAAAGGATGGGCAGCCCACCGGAATCGGACGGATTTCAGTAACCCATTCCGGTGGGAGCCGGGCAATGTCCTTGACCGTGGCTCACCCGAATGGCGCAGCGCGCGCCCCTCCCGCCACGCCCCGCCCCGCCGCCCCGCCCCGCCGTCCCGGGCCCGGACCCGGAGCCGGATGGCTCCCCGGTCAGGCGAACCAACCCTGCGGACGCGGACGCGTATTGCGCCAGATGTGCTTGGCCTCCCGGTACTCCGCGAGCCCGCTGGGCCCCAGCTCCCGCCCGGTCCCGGACTGTTTGAACCCGCCCCACTCCGCCTGCGGGAGACACGGGTGGTAGTCGTTGATCCAGACGGTGCCCAGCCGCAGCCGCGAGGCCACCCGCTGCGCCCGTTCCTCGTCGCCGGACCATACGGCCCCGGCGAGCCCGTACACGGTGTCGTTGGCCAGCCGCACCGCCTCTTCCTCACCGGCGAAACGTTCCACCGTGAGTACCGGCCCGAAGGACTCGTCGGCCAGCACCGACATCCCGCTGTGGCAGCGGTCGAGGACGGTCGGCAGGAAGTAGTAGCCGTCGGCCAGGACCGGATCGTCGGGGCGGGTGCCACCGCAGCGCAGCCGGGCGCCCTCCGCGAGCCCGGCCGCCACATACGCCTCGACCTTGGCCCGGTGCGCGGCCGAGATCAGCGGGCCGGTCTGGGCCCGCTCGTCGAACGGCCCGCCGAGCCGGATCCCGCGGGCCCGGCGCACGACCTCCTCGACGAAGGCGTCGTGCACCGGGTCCTCCACCAGCAGCCGGGCCCCGGCCGAGCAGACCTGCCCGGAGTGGAGGAAGACCGCGGTGAGCGCGTAGTCCACGGCTGTGTCGAAGTCCGCGTCGGCGAAGACCACATTGGGGTTCTTGCCGCCCAGTTCGAGCGAGGTCCGCTTGACCGTGCCCGCGGCCGCGGCCATGATCCGGCGCCCGGTCCGCAGGCCCCCGGTGAAGGACACCATGTCCACATCGGGGTTGTCGGTGAGCGGGGCCCCGGCCTCGGCGCCCGGGCCGAGCACCAGATTGGCCACCCCGTCCGGCAGCCCGGCCTCCGCCAGCAGCCGCATCAGGGCGATCGCGGTGCTGGGGGTGAGCTCACTGGGTTTCAGTATGAAGGTGTTGCCCGCGGCGAGCGCGGGCGCGACCTTCCACGCGGTCTGCAGCAGCGGAAAGTTCCACGGCGTGATCAGCGCGCAGACCCCGACCGGTTCATAGACCACCCGGCTGACGGCGTGCTCGCTGCCGGTGTCCACGACCCGGTCCGCCTCGGTGCGCACCAGTTGTCCGTAGTAGCGGAAGCACGCCGCCACACCGTCGATGTCGACGTCGCTCTCGGCCAGGCGCTTCCCGGTGTCCAGGGATTCGGCGCGGGCGAGCGCGGCCTTGTCGCGCTCGACCAGGGCGGCGACGCGCAGCAGCAGATCGCCGCGCGCCCCGACCGGGGTGCGGGGCCAGGGCCCCTGGTCGAATGCCTGCCGGGCGGCGGCCACCGCCTCGGCCGCGTCCTTGCCACCGCCCTCGTCGACGACCGCCACCAGCGATCCGTCGGCCGGGCAGCGGATCTCCCGGGTGCGCTCGTCGATCGCGCCGGTCCACTGGCCACCGATGAAGAGGTCCGTCACGGGCATTCCTCCGCTTCCCGGGTCGGGACATGGTCGGTCACCCATCGGTGGAAGGCGCCGATGTGGTGTTCGCTGGGGACGAGCACCCCGCCGTCGCGGTAGGCGCGGGAGTCCATGGCGGGCTGGGTGCGCTCACAGGCGTCGAAGTCCTGGGTGTTGACCCGGTGGAACAGCTCCACCGACTTCGACAGATCCCGATCGGACGCCACCACTTCGGGTGCGTAGAGCCAATCGCATTCGACCAGCGTGCGATCGGGGGCGAGCGGGAACATCCGGTGCATGATCACATGGTCCGGGACCAGATTGAGGAAGACCTGCGGCCGTACCGTGATCGCGTAGTAGCGGCGGTCCTGCTCATCGGCGATCCCCGCGAACCGGTCGAACCCCTCGCTGCCGTCCACCGTGAACCCCTGGGCCTCCTCGGCGAACTCCGCGCCATGCCCGACGAAGTACTGCGCCGCCAGGCCGTCGGCGAACTCCGGGAGCACCTCGGTGAGTTCGGGGTGGATCGTGGCGCAGTGGTAGCACTCCATGAAGTTTTCGACGATCAGCTTCCAGTTGGCCTTGACGTCGTAGGAGATCCGGCGGCCCAGCGCCAGCCCCGCCACGCCGTAGCGCTCCACGGAGTCCGTGTCGCCGAGCCGCTCGGCCACCGCCCCGATGACCGTCTCCTCGAACGATGGTGGCTCCTCGGCCAGGCAGACCCAGACATAGCCGAGCCATTCGCGAAGCCGTACCGGAACCAGTCCGCGCTCGACCCGGTCGACATCGGGCATCTTCGATAGATTGGGGGCGGCGGTGAGCCGGCCGTCCAGATCGTAGGTCCAGGCGTGGTACGGGCACTGCAGCGAGCGCCGTACCGTACCGGACTCCTCGGTGCACAGCCGGGCGCCGCGGTGGCGGCAGATGTTGAGGAACGCCCGCGCCTCACCCCGCCGGTTGCGGGTGATCAGCACGCTCTCCCGGCCGATCTGCACGGTGCGGAAGGCACCCGGCCGGTCCAGATCGGCCCCGCGCACCGCGCAGAACCACATGGCCTCGAACAGGTGCTCCTGCTCCCGGCGGAAGACCCCGGGAGCGGTGTACCAGTGGCCGGGGAGAGTGGCGAGCAGACTGGGGGGCGTGATGGCGGGGGACTCGGGAGCCACAGTCATGGGTTCTCCTCAGGCGGTCGCGGCGGTCAGCCGGCGGGGGTCGAAGAGCTCGATGGGGGGGCGGTGTCACCGGTGAGTGCCAAGGGGGCCTCCAAGCGGTCGTTTCCCGCTCTCGCGGCGCTCGGTGTCAGCGGCGGATGCGCTCCATGCGCGGGTCGAAGAGGGGCTCGGCGGCGACGGTCGCGGGCACCTTCTCGCCGAAGTACTCGATGTGGACGGCGGTGCCGGGCACGGCGGCCGCGGCGGGCAGCCAGGCGTAGGCGACGGTCCGGCCGATGGTGTAGCCGTAGGACGCGCTGGTCACATAGCCCGCCGGGACGCCGTCGGCGTACACCGGCTCCTTGCCCAGGACGACCGCGGCCGGGTCGTCCAGGGTGAGACAGGTCAGCCTGCGCGCCGCCGTCTCCTCGGAGCGGCCCTCGATCGCCGCGCGCCCGACGAAGTCGCCCTTGTTCATCCGGACGGCGAAGCCGACCCCGGCCTCGTAGGGATCGTGCTCGGTGGTCATGTCATGGCCCCAGGCGCGATAGCCCTTCTCCAGCCGCAGGCTGTTGAAGGCCGAGCGCCCGGCGGCGATCACCCCGTGGCGCTGTCCGGCCTCCCACAGGGTGTCCCACAGCCGCAGGCCCATGTCGGCGGTGGTGTACAGCTCCCAGCCGAGCTCGCCCACGTAACTCAGCCGCATCGCGGTCACCGGGACATGGCCGATATAGGTCTGCCTGGCCTTGAAGTAGCCGAACGCCTCGTGCGAGAAGTCGTCGCGGGTCAGCGGCTGGACCAGCTCCCGGGCCAGCGGGCCCCAGACGCCGACGCAGCAGGTGCCCGGGGTGATGTCCGCGATATGGATGTCATCGGGCGCGTGGCGCAGCAGCCAGTCCAGGTCCAGCCCGCCGTTGGCGCCCACCTGGAAGTGGTGCTCGGAGAGCCGGGCGACGGTGAGGTCGCTGCGGATGCCCCCGGCCTCGTCCAGCAGCAGGGTGTAGGTGACCGCACCGGGCTTCTTCGCCAGCTGATTGGTGGTCATGCGCTGCAGGAAGTCCAGCGCCCCGGGCCCGGTGACCGCCAGCCGCTTGAGCGGCGTCATGTCGTACAGCGCGACCCGCTCCCGGGTGGCCCTGGCCTCGGCGGCGGCGATGGGCGACCAGTAGCGGGCCGACCAGGCGTCGCGCGGGGGCAGCTCGACGGACTCGGCGAGCGGGGCGTTCGCCTCGTACCAGTGCGGCCGCTCCCAGCCCGCCGCCTCCAGGAAGTACCCGCCCAGCTCTTGCTGCCGGACGTGGAAGGGGCTGACCCGCAGCGGACGGGGCTGCTCCATCGGCTGCAGCGGATGGATGACGTCATAGACCTCGACGAAGTTCTGCCGGCCCCGCTCGGTGACATAGGCGGGGGAGCGCTGGGCGTCCTCGAAGCGGTACAGATCGCATTCATGGACGTCCGTCCCCGGCCGCCCGTCCGTCATCCACTCGGCCACGGCCCGGGCGACGCCCGCGGAGTGGGTCACCCACACCGCCTCGGCCAGCCAGAAGCCGCGCACCTCGCGGGACTCGCCGATCACCGGCATGCCATCGGGGGTGAAGGAGAAGACGCCGTTGAAGCCCTCCTCGACCCGGCTCGCGCCGAGCGCGGGGAGCAGCTGGACGCTGTCCTCCCAGCTCGGGGCGAAGTCCTCCGGGGTGAACGGCAGCGAGGACGGCATCACCGGGGCGTCGTCGTACGCGGGCAGCCGCGCCGGGTCCACGGGGAGCGGGCGGTGGGCGTAGCTGCCGATGCCGATGCGGTCGGTGTGCTCGCGGTAGTACAGATCGCGGTCCTGGAACCGCAGGATCGGCTTGCTCGCCTCCGTACGGGCGTCGTTCACCCCCGCGAGCTCGGGCAGCGGCCCGGTCTTGGCGTACTGGTGGGCCAGCGGCTGCAGCGGGACGGGGACCCCCGCCATGTCGCCGATCAGCGGGCCCCAGAAGCCGGCGGCGGAGACCACGATGTCGGCCGGGAAGGTGCCCCGGTCGGTGACGACGGCGGTCACCCGGCCGCCCTCCCGCTCGATGGCGGTCACGGTGTGCCGGTCCAGGAACCGGGCGCAGTGCGCGGTGGCCCGCTCCATCTGGGCGCGGCAGGCGAGCAGCGCCCGGGCCAGCCCGTCGTCCGGGGTGTGGAGGCCGCCGAGGATCCGCTCCGGGTCCAGCATCGGCCACATCTCGGCGCACCGGGCCGGGCCGAGCAGCTCGGCCCGTACGCCCCAGGAGGCGGCGAGACCGGCCTTGCGGTGCAGATCCGCCCAGCGCTCCTCGCTGGTGGCGATCTCCAGACCGCCCACCGGGTTGAAGCAGGGCAGCCCGTCGACCTCGAGGGAGGAGAACTTCTCCACGGTGTACCGGGCGAGGTCGGTCAGGGTCTTGGAGGGGCTGGTCTGGAAGACCAGACCGGGGGCGTGCGAGGTCGAGCCGCCGGGGGCGAGCAGGGGGCCCTGCTCCAGGACGGTGACGTCCCGCCAGCCACGGGCGGTCAGCTCATCGGCGAGGGAGCAGCCGACGATCCCGGCCCCGACGATCACGACACGGGAGCTCAATGGCGCGTTCACAGGACCACCACCGACCGCAGCACCTCGCCGCGCTGCATCTTCCCGAACGCGGCCTCGACCTCGTCCAGCGTGATCGTCTCGCTGACGAACGCCTCCAGATCCAGCTTGCGGCTGAGGTGGAGGTCGACCAGGACCGGGAAGTCCCGGCTGGGCAGGCAGTCGCCGTACCAGGACGACTTGAGCGCGCCGCCCCGCGAGAACAGATCGATCAGCGGCAGATCGATGCGCATCTCCGGGTCCGGCACCCCGACCTGCACCAGCACCCCGGCCAGATCGCGCATATAGAAGCCCTGGGTGTAGGTCTCGGGGCGGCCCACCGCGTCGATGACCACATTCGCGCCGAAGCCCCCGGTCAGCTCGCGCACCGCCTCGACCGGGTCCGTACCACGGGAGTTGACGGTGTCGGTGGCGCCGAAGCGGGTCGCCGCGTCCAGCTTGGCGTCGTCGATGTCCACGGCGATCACCCGGCGCGCCCCGGACAGCGAGGCCCCGGCGATCGCGGCGTTGCCGACGCCGCCGCAGCCGATGACCGCGACCGTGTCGCCGTTGGACACCCCGCCGGTGTGCACCGCCGCGCCGTACCCGGCCATCACTCCGCAGCCGATCAGGCCCGCCGCCTCGGGGTGCGCCGAGGGGTCGATCTTCACCGCCTGCCCGGCCGCGACCAGCGTCTTCTCGGCGAACGCGCCGATGCCCAGCGCCGGGCTGAGCGGGGTGCCGTCGGTCAGGGTCATCGGCTGGGCGGCATTGCGGCTGTCGAAGCAGTACCACGGGCGGCCCCGGCGGCAGGAGCGGCAGCCGCCGCACGGCGCCCGCCAGGCCAGGACCACATAGTCACCGGGGGCGAGTGCGGTGACGCCGGGGCCCACGGCCTCGACCATTCCGGCCGCCTCATGCCCGAGCAGATACGGGAATTCGTCACCGATCGCGCCGTCCCGGTAGTGCAGGTCGGTGTGGCACACCCCGCACGCCTGCACTCCCACCAGCACCTCACCGGGGCCGGGCTCGGGCACGAGAACGGGCACCACCTCCACCGGGGCGCCCTTTTTGACCGCGACGACGGCGCGGGCTTCTTGCGGCATGGCTCACTCCTCTGTTCTCCTGCGATCGCAGAAACCGGTGCACGGGAGCTGGCATGACTGCCTCGAAGGAGGGTGAGACCGAGGCCGTTCAACGGCCGCCGGTTACCCCCCAGTTGCGTATAGCGCGGCGTGTTGCGCGATGGGAGACATCCTGAAAGTCGTCGCCCCGTGCGGTCAAGGGGTGCGCGTAAACCGTCTGTGAACTGGCGCTGACGGGCGAATTCGCGTAGATCGCACGCCTCACGGAATGCCTGGGCACAGACGTGACGAGGGGGCCGGAGTCATCCGGCCCCCTCGTCGGGTGGGTGGGGTGGTGGGGTGGCTCAGCCGGGGAATCCCATCCGTCGGGACAGCTCCTCGGCGGTCTTCACGGCGTACTCGGCCAGATCGGGCAGCCGGCTCTGGGCCATCCGGTACGCCGGTCCCGAGACGCCGATCGCCCCCATGACCGCGCCGTCGTGGCCGCGCACCGGCGCCGCCACCGCGTTCAGCCCGATCTCCAGTTCCTCGCAGGAGTAGGCGTACCCGCGCTCGGCCGCCGTCTCCAGCTGCTGCCGCAGCTCGGCGGAGGTGGTGATGGTGTGCTCGGTGAACCGCGGCAGCTTCCGCGTCACCAGCCGCTCCCGGCGCTCGCCCGACAGATGCGCGAGCAGCACCTTGCCGCTCGCGGTCGCGTGCAGCGCGGTGCGCCGCCCCAGCCAGTTGAAGGCGGTCACCGCGGCGGCGCCGCGCGCCTGCATGATGTTGACCGCCGCGTCCCCGTCCAGGACGGCGATATTGGCCGTCTCGCCGGTCTCGTCGGCCAGCGCCCGGCACACCGGGGCGCCCTCCTGTGAGATGTCCAGGCGGATGGCGGCGGCGCCCGCGAGTCTCAGCACCCCGGCGCCCAGGTAGTACTTCCCCCGGTCCCGCTCCTGCCCGACGAGTCCGCGGTTCTCCAGGACGCCGAGCAGCCGGAAGGCGGTCGACTTGTGGACCCCCAGCTCGTCGGCGATCTCGGTCACTCCGGCCTCGCCGAGTCTGGCAAGGATCTCCAGGACGCTGACCGCCCTGTCCACGGACTGCACTGCCCCGGAAGCCCCCCGCTTGTCCTCGGCCCGATCCTCGGTCGTGTTCGTCATGGTTCTGATCTCACCATCCGACGGCTCTGCGTGGGGCCCCTCGGGCCGGGGAACTCTTGACGGCTGCCTTCCCGATCTGGATTCTGTTGCGCATCGCGCTTTTCAGTGCACTATCCACAACGCATGATACCGATCAACGTGAGGGGGGCCAATGATTGCCGTCTGCCGTATCGAGGACCTGCCGGAGGGTGAGTCGGTGCGTATCGAGGCCGGCGATGCCACCGCGCCGATCGCGGTGTTCCACACCGACGGTGCGTTCTACGCCATCGATGACACCTGCAGCCACCAGGACGCCTCCCTCTCCGACGGGTGGCTGGAAGGCTGCTATGTGGAATGCCCGCTGCACGCCGCGCTGTTCGATCTGCGATCCGGCGAGCCGACCTGTCTGCCCGCCCGTAAGCCCGTACGGACCCACGCTGTCACGGTCGTGGACGGAATGCTGTATGTCCACCCCGCGGTGCAGATCGTTCCCGGGCAGCCCGTGCACGCGGCGCCGGAAGAAGCCGTGGCATGACGGCGGTCAGGACGGTCACCGTGGTCGGTGCCTCACTCGCGGGTCTGCACGCGGCACGGGGCCTGCGCGCTCAGGGGTACGACGGGCGGCTGGTCGTCGTCGGTGAGGAGCGCCACCGCCCCTACGACCGCCCGCCGCTGTCCAAGGAGTTCCTGACCGGGGACGGCGACCCGGGCGAGGGGCTGGGCCCGCTCGCCCTCACCGACTCCGAGGAGGAGGCCGAACTGGACGCCGAGTGGCTGCTCGGCGTCCGGGCCGAGGCGCTGGACACCGCGGCCGGGGAGATCCGCCTCACCGGCGGCCGCGCCCTGCGCACCGACGGCGTCGTCATCGCCACCGGCGCCACCCCCAGAACCCTGCCCCTCCCACCGCTGGACGGGGTGCACACCCTGCGCACCCTCGACGACGCGCTCCGGCTCCGCGCCGAGCTCCGCGCGGGCGCCGAGCGGGCGGTGGTGATCGGCGCGGGCTTCATCGGCGCCGAGGTGGCCTCCTCCTGCGCCATCCTCGGGCTCGATGTCACCGTCGTGGAGGCCGCGCCGCTGCCGCTGGTGCCCCAACTGGGCGAGGAGATGGCCCGGGTGTGCGCGGGGCTGCACGCGCGGGGCGGGGCCACCCTGCTGTGCGGCACCGGTGTGGCCGGTCTGCGCGGGGCCGGCCGGGTCACCGGTGTGGAGCTCTCCGACGGGCGGGTGCTGCCCGCCGATGTGGTGGTCGTCGGCGTCGGGGTGCGTCCCGTCACCGAGTGGCTGGAAGGCTCCGGTCTGGCGCTGGACGACGGGGTGCGGTGCGACGCGGGCTGTGTCACCGCGCTGCCCAACGTCGTGGCCGTCGGGGACGTGGCCCGGCTGGCCCAGCCGGGCACCGCCCGCACCGTCCGGGCCGAGCACTGGACCAGCGGCATGCTCCAGGGCGACGTGGCCGCCCGCAATCTGCTCGCCGGGTCCACCGTCGAACGCTTCGACGCGCTCCCCTACTTCTGGTCCGACCAGTACGGTGCGCGCATCCAGTACGCCGGGCGGCGCGAATCCGGGGACACGGTCCGGATCCTCGAGGGGGACCCGGCCGAGGGCGGCGGCTTCCTCGCCGTCTACGAACGGGACGGGATCCCCACCGCCGCCCTCGGGGTGGACCGGCCCCGGCGCTTCATGCGGCTGCGCCGCGAGCTGGCCCGTGCTCCGCAGCCGGCCGGGAGGTGACCGTCGGGTCCGCCTCCTTGGCCCGTTCCCGGCGGCGCTGGCGGCGCATCTCGCGGGCCGTGCTGCTGGGCCGGGACACCACCCCGTAGCGCTGGCGCCAGACCTGCCGGGTCACCCACACGTCCAGCACCCCCCAGGTCGCCACCACCGTGCTCGCCACCGTGGCGAGCACGACGGGGAAGGCGGACCACGAGCCCGCCAGGGTGCACAGCAGGGCGACCATCACCTCCACCAGAGTCACGGCGATGATGATGACCGCCCGCACCGCCGCCGTACGGACGGGATCGGGCAGCCGTCGCCTGCGCGCCGGCTCCTCGGTCCACAACGGCCGGACCCCGTGCGCCGGGATGTCGCGATCCTTGTCCATCGCGTCCATGACGCTCCCACCCCTTTCCATGCTCTGCCCCGGTGCGGCCGAGTCAGATAGCGGGACTTGGGTCGTATGCCCCCCTAGTGTGCCCCGTTGGATCACGAATGGCACCGACCACGGGTTCCCCTGAGGAGGGGAAATCAAGCCAAGCGCGGCCGCATGGCCGCATGCGGTGGCCGGAGGGGAGCGCCGAACAGTGGGGGGTAAGTCGGGGAATCGCCCGACAACTCCCGATCACGGACCGTAAGGGACTCCCTGCATCAAGTGGACACGCCTTCGAACTGTCCAACCGTCAGTAGTAGGCTCGCGCCCGCTCGATGTCGGAACTCGGAACCCCGCACCTGGAATTCGGGGTTGACGTTAGGGAGGCCATGCGCTTTCGCGGTAAGTCCATCCGCAGGAAGATCGTGGCGCTGTTGCTGGTGCCGCTCGTGTCACTGACGGCGATCTGGGCGTTCGCCACGGTGATCACCGGTCGCGAGGCGATACAACTGCTGGACGCTTCCGACATCATCGACAAGGCGGGCCAGCCGGCCGAGGACGCGGTGCACGCCGTCCAGAAGGAGCGCCGGCAGACACTCATCCTGCTGGCCGATCCGCGGCAGTCGGACGCCCTGCCCGTGCTCCACTCCCTGCAGCGCAAGACCGACCAGGCGATCGACAAGCTGCGGGCCGCCCAGTCGGACGGCGATGTGCGCGGCAAGATGAACGACGACTCCGAGGAACAGCTCGACAACATCCTCAAGGCCGCGGACGGACTGGACAGTCTGCGCCGCAAGGTCGAGGACGACGGCATCTCCTCGACCCAGGCGTATGAGTATTACAACAAGCTCGTCGACCTCTCCTACACCTTCCGCAGCTCCCTCCACGCGGTGCCCGACACCGACCTCGACAAACAGGGCCGCGCGCTGGTCGCCATGATCCGCGCCCGGGAGGCGCTCTCCCGCGAGGACGCGCTGTACGTCTCGGCGCTGACGGCGCGCAAGATGACGCTGGCGGACCTCCAGGCGATGTCCGACCTCATCGCCGAGCGCACCCTGCTCTACGAGATCAACCTGCCGATCCTCCCCGACTCCGAGCAGAAGGTCTTCGCCGACTACCGGCGCACCAACGCCGCCCCCGCCGCCCTGCGTGTGGCCGAGGGCAAGATCCTCTCCTCGATGGACCCGGCCACGGCCATCAAGTCGCTGGACCAGGAGCACTGGGAGGCCGCGACCCAGCCCGTCCTCAACGACTACGACCGGCTGGGCGAGGAGGCCACCGACCGGCTCCAGAAGCGCATCGACCCGGTGGCCAGCAGCGTGATGCTCAAGGCGGGCATCGCCGGCATCCTCGGCCTGGTCGCCCTCATCGTCTCCATCTTCGTCTCGTTCCGGATCGGCCGCAGCCTGGTCCGCGATCTGTCCCGGCTGCGCAGGGACGCCCAGGAGGTCGCCAGCGTCCGGCTGCCGAGCGTGATGCGCCGCCTCGGCGCGGGCGAGCAGATCGACGTGGAGACCGAGGCGCCCCGGCTGGACTACGGCCCCGATGAGATGGGCCAGGTCGGCCAGGCCCTCAACACCCTCCAGCGGGCCGCCGTCGAGGCCGCCGTCAAACAGGCCGAACTCCGCCAGGGCGTCTCCGAGGTCTTCGTCAACCTCGCCCGCCGCAGCCAGGTGCTGCTGCACCGTCAGCTCACCCTCCTGGACACCATGGAGCGGCGCACCGAGGACACCGACGAGCTGTCCGACCTGTTCCGCCTGGACCACATGACCACCCGTATGCGGCGGCACGCCGAGGGTCTGGTCATCCTCTCCGGCGCGGCCCCCTCCCGGCAGTGGCGCAAGCCGATCCAGCTGATGGACGTCGTACGCGCCGCCGTCGCCGAGGTGGAGGACTACGAGCGGATCGAGATCCGCCGGCTGCCGCGGATCGCGGTCGTCGGCCCGGCCGTCGGCGACCTCACCCACCTCGTCGCCGAACTCCTGGAGAACGCCACCGTCTTCTCGCCGCCGCACACCGCCGTCCAGGTGCACGGCGAGCGAGTCGCGAAGGGCTTCACCCTGGAGATCCACGACCGAGGTCTCGGCATGACTCCCGACGCGCTGCTGGAGGCCAACCTCCGGCTCGCCGAGACCCCCGAGTTCGAGCTGTCCGACACCGACCGGCTCGGGCTGTTCGTGGTCAGCCGGCTCGCCCAGCGGCAGGGGGTGCGGGTCTCGCTCCAGCCCTCCCCGTACGGCGGCACCACGGCCATCGTGCTCATCCCCTCCAACCTGCTCACCGACGAGGGCACCCGGGGGGACACCGACGGCCGCGACACCGGCGCTCGCGACACCGACGGCCGTGCCACCGGCGGCCGTTACGCCGACACCGCGCGGCGCGGCGTGGGCGACGTCCGGCTCGGGCCCGCCGACGAGGCCGAGCAGGCCTCCCGGCTCGCCTCCCTGACCGCGTCGCTGACACACGAGGCCCCCCACGACGACACGGACGAGGACGACGAAGTGGGCGGCATCTTCCGCGCCCGCGGCCTCAAGACGCGCCAGTCCGTGCGCACCGGACCCGTTCCGTCCACCGTGGAGCAGCATCAGCAGGCTCCGGACGGCCCGGGCCCGGACCCCGAACCGGGCGGCGGCCCCGCGCCGCTGCCCCGCCGTGTCCCGCCGGTTCTGGTCGCCGACCACGGCCGGCCGGTCGAGGGCACGTCCAGCGGACGGCAGGGCCGTCCGCAGGGCCCGGGGCAGCCGTCCTGGGCCGAGTGCTCCGAACGCCAGGCCCAGGGCCAGGGCCGTGACCAGGCCCAGGGCCAGGGCCGTGACCAGGGCCCGCGGCGCACGGGGCCGGAGCGCCGGGGCCCGGAGCAGAGCCCGGTGCCCACCCAGCGGGCGGCCTCCGGCCTCCCCAAGCGGGTACGGCAGGCCAGCCTGGCCCCGCAGCTGAAGAACGATCCCGCACCCCCGACCGATGACGGAGCCACTGCCGAGACCGATCCCGAGCGCGAAGCCGAGCAGGCGAGGGCCACCATGGCCTCGCTCCAACGGGGTTGGCAGCGCGGTCGGCGGCAGTCGGCCACCGGATCCGGAGGCGCGGACGCAAGCCCGGGAACGACATATGAGGGGGACGGTCGATGACCGCATCGAACGCCGCAGCGCCCAACGGAACGCCCAACGCGTCGGGCGAGCTGAACTGGCTGCTGGACGAACTGGTCGGAAGAGTGGGCAGCATCCGCAAGGCACTGGTGCTCTCCGGGGACGGACTCCTCACCGGTGGCTCACGTGATCTGTCCCGGGAGGACGGTGAACACCTGGCCGCCGTGGCCTCCGGCTTCCACAGCCTCGCCAAGGGCGTCGGCCGCCACTTCGACGTCGGCCGGGTCCGGCAGACCATCGTCGAGCTCGACGACGCCTTCCTGTTCGTCACCGCGGCCGGCGACGGCAGCTGTCTCGCCGTCCTGGCGGACGCCGACTCCGATGTGGGCCAGATAGCGTACGAGATGACGCTGCTGGTCAAGCGGGTGGGCGTGCATCTGGGCTCGGCCCCGCGCTCCACCGGGTGACGGAGGCCGGGGGAAATGAGCGGAGACCCGGAGCGCGCCGCCCGGTGGTTCGACGACGCGGCGGGACCGGTGGTCAGGCCCTATGCGATGACGCGGGGACGCACCCGCAGCGCCGCCGAGGAGAAGCTGGATCTGATCGCTGTCGTGGTCGCCGACAGCGCGACCCACCGGACCGTCGCCGACCAGACGCTGTCCCCGGAGCACATCGACATCGTCGAACTGAGCCGGGACAGCCCGCAGTCCGTCGCCGAACTGGCGGCCGAACTCGACCTTCCGATCGGCGTGATCCGTGTGCTCATCGGCGATCTGCTCCACGCCGCACTCGTCCGAGTGTCCCGGCCCGTACCTCCGGCTGAACTGCCGGACGAGAGGATTCTGCGCGAGGTGATCAATGGGCTACGGGCACTCTGACCTGGGCCGCCCTCATATCGTCGAACCGGTCACGCTGAAGATACTGGTGGCCGGCGGCTTCGGGGTGGGCAAGACGACACTGGTGGGCGCGGTCAGCGAGATCAAACCGCTGCGCACCGAGGAGATCCTCACCGAGGCGGGCCGGCCGGTCGACGACATCGCGGGGGTGGAGTCCAAGACGACCACCACCGTCGCCATGGACTTCGGGCGCATCACGCTCCGCGAGGACCTGGTGCTCTACCTCTTCGGCACACCGGGCCAGGACCGCTTCTGGTTCCTGTGGGACGAGCTGGCCACCGGCGCGCTGGGCGCGGTGGTGCTGGCCGACACCCGCCGTCTTGAGGACTGCTTCGCCGCCATCGACTACTTCGAGCGGCGGGACATCGCCTTCACCGTGGCGGTCAACTGCTTCGAGGGGGCCGACCGCTACCCGGAGGACTCGGTGCGGGACGCCCTGGACCTCGACCCGGGCACCCCGGTCGTCCTGTGCGACGCCCGGGAGCGCGAGTCGGCCAAGCATGTGCTGATCTCGGTGGTGGAGCACGCGATGCTGGCTTCCGCGCGGGGCTGAACGGCACGGCCCGCATCCCGCCGTCCGGGGTACGGGCCGCCGTTCGCGCCGGCGGTACGGGCCGCCGTTCGCCGGTGCCGGGGGCGGCTCAGGAGCCCTCGGCCCCTTGCCCTTCCTTGTGCCAGCCGAAGCTGCGCTCCACCGCCATGCGCCAGTTGCCGTACTCGCGCGTCCGCTCCTCCTCGGACATCCGCGGGGTCCACTCGGCATCCCGCTTCCAGTGGGCCCGCAGCTCGTCCAGGTCCTGCCAGGCGCCGGTGGCGAGCCCGGCCGCGTACGCCGCGCCCAGGCAGGTGGTCTCGGCGACCACCGGACGGATCACCGGGACGCCCAGCACATCGGCCTGATGCTGCATCAGCAGGTCGTTGGCGGTCATTCCGCCGTCGACCTTGAGCGTGCTGATCCGCACCCCGGAGTCCTGGTACATCGCGTCGACCACCTCGCGCGTCTGCCAGCTGGTCGCCTCCAGGACGGCACGGGCCAGATGCGCCTTGGTGACATAGCGGGTGAGGCCGGTGATCACACCGCGGGCGTCCGAGCGCCAGTACGGGGCGAACAGCCCCGAGAAGGCCGGGACGATGTACGCCCCGCCGTTGTCGTCCACGCTCGCGGCGAGCGGTTCTATCTCGTCGGCGGAGCGGATGATGCCCAGCTGGTCGCGGAACCACTGCACCAGCGCGCCGGTGATCGCGATCGATCCCTCCAGGCAGTAGACGGGCCGCTCCCCGCCGAGCCGGTAGCCCATCGTGGTCAGCAGCCCGCTCTTGGACGGCACCGGGCGGTCACCGGTGTTCAGCAGCAGGAAGCTGCCGGTGCCATAGGTGTTCTTGGCCTCGCCGACGCCGTAGCAGGTCTGGCCGAAGACGGCGGCCTGCTGATCGCCGAGGGCGGAGGCCACCGGCACACCGGCCAGCTGACCGACCGCCGTGCCGTACACCTCGGCGGAGGAGCGGATCTCCGGCAGCATCGCCTCGGGGAGGCCCATCGTGGAGAGGATCGAGGTGTCCCACTGGAGGGTCCGCAGATCCATGAGCAGAGTGCGTCCGGCGTTGGTCACATCGGTGACGTGCACCCCGCCGTCGGTGCCGCCGGTGAGGTTCCAGATCAGCCAGGAGTCGATGGTGCCGAAGGCGATCTCGCCCATCTCGGCGCGGCGGCGCAGGCCGGGCACATGGTCCAGCAGCCAGGCGGCCTTGGGCCCGGAGAAGTAGCTGGCCAGCGGCAGTCCGGTGGTGTCCCGGAAGCGGTCCTGCCCCACCTCGCCGCCGAGTTCCTCGCACAGGCCGGAGGTGCGGGTGTCCTGCCAGACGATCGCGTTGTGCACCGGTTTGCCGGTGCGGCGGTCCCACAGGACCGTCGTCTCGCGCTGGTTGGTGATGCCCAGCGCGGTCAGCTCGTCGGCCCGCAGCCCCGCCTTGGCCAGCGCACCGGCCACCACGGCCTGCACCTTGGACCAGATCTCGGTGGCGTCGTGCTCCACCCAGCCGGGCTTGGGGAAGATCTGGCGGTGCTCGCGCTGGTCGACGGCGACGATCGCGCCGTTCCGGTCGAAGATGATGCAGCGGCTGGAGGTGGTGCCCTGGTCGATCGCGGCGACGTAGGTGTCCGTCGGATGCGGCATGGCGTCTCCTTCGGTCAGAAGGCTGCGTTGAAGACGAGACCCGCCAGCACGGCCCCGATCAGCGGGCCCACCACCGGTATCCAGGCGTAACCCCAGTCCGAGGTGCCCTTGTTGGGGATGGGCAGCAGGGCGTGGGCGAGGCGCGGCCCGAGGTCGCGCGCCGGGTTGATGGCGTAGCCGGTGGGCCCGCCCAGGGAGAGGCCGATGCCGACCACCAGGAAGGCGACGAGCAGGACGGAGATGCCCGAGCCGAGGACCACGGTGCCGCCCCCCTCGGTGACCGGGCCGATCCCGATGCCGTCGACCTGGCCGAACGCGAGCAGCGGCAGCACCAGCGCGGCGGTCGCGATGATCTCGGTCACGAGGTTGGCCACCGGGTTACGGATCTCCGGGACGGTGGAGAAGACCCCGAGCGTGGGCAGGGCGGTCTTCTCATCGGCGTTGGCGGCGAACTGCGCGTAGTACAGCCCCCAGGTCAGCACCGCGCCGATCACGGCGCCCACCAGCTGCCCGAGGATGTAGAGCGGCACCTTGTCCCAGTCGCCGGTGTCCACGGCGACGCCCACGGTCACCGCGGGATTGAGATGGGCGCCGGACAGCGGGGCCGCGGTGTACGCGCCGGCCATGACGCCGAAGCCCCAGCCGAAGGCGATCACGATCCACCCGGCCGACTTGGCCTTGGAGTAGTTCAGAGTGACGGCGGCGCACACGCCAGCCCCGAAGAGAATCAGTATCGCGGTGCCGATGACCTCACCGGTGAAGATGTCCCCATTGCTCATGGCGGCTCCTAGGACCTCGCCCGGGGCGGACGGCCCCGGTCCTCCGTGCTGGGTCGTTTCGAGCGTGCGGGTGCATCGGAATCGCCCATGGGGGGTGACCGTGGAGAGAGCCTGCGCGCGGCGACGCCGACTGACACCGCAGCAGTGTTCACCGGTGGTCAGGGGGCGTCAAGGTGATGGACGGCAACGGTGTTCGTGACAACCGTAAGGGCGTTGCCCCGGTATCGCCGCGCACCCGGGCACCACTTGGGCACCGGGCGGTCACTCAAGGGACACCCGGCAGCCACCGGAGAGTCGCCGCTCGGGCGCCGCTCAGCGGACCGCGACGACCGACGAGCCGTGCCCGAACAGCCCCTGGTTGACGGTGATTCCGGCGCGCGCCCCGGGCACCTGCCGCTCGCCCGCCTGCCCGCGCAGCTGCCAGGTCAGCTCGCACACCTGGGCGATGGCCTGTGCCGGAACCGCCTCCCCGAAGGACGCCAGCCCCCCGCTCGGATTGACCGGAATCCGCCCGCCCGGAGCCGTCGCCCCCTCGCGGAGCAGCTTCGCGCCCTCCCCGGGCGCGCACAGCCCCAGGTCCTCGTACCACTCCAGCTCCAGGGCGGTGGACAGGTCGTACACCTCGGCCAGCGACAGATCCTCCGGCCCGAGACCCGCCTCCTCGTACGCCGCCCGCGCGATGGAGGGCCGGAACGGATCGGGCGCGGGGGAGCCCGGCGGGGCGGAGTCGGTGGCGATGTCCGGCAGGTCCAGCGCGGTGCGCGGATGGGTGGGGGAGACCGACGAGACGGCGCGGATGCGGACCGGGCGCGCCATCCCGAGCCGCCGCGCCGTCTCCACGCTGCCGAGCACCAGCGCCGCCGCCCCGTCGGAGGTCGCGCAGATGTCCAGCAGCCGCAGCGGATCGGCGACGACCGGCGACGCGGCGACCTCCTCGGCGGTGACGGGGGAGCGGTAGCGGGCGTACGGATTGGTGGCGCCCACGGCCGCGTTCTTCACCTTCACCCGCGCGAAGTCCTCGGCCGTGTCGCCGTACAGCGCCATCCGGCGGCGCGCCCAGAGCGCGAAATAGGCGGGGTTGGTGGCGCCCAGCACCCGGAAGCGCAGCCAGTCCGGATCGTCCGGCCGCTCGCCGCCCACGGGGGCGAAGAACCCTTTGGGCGCCGCGTCGGAGCCCACCACCAGAACGGTGTCCGCCATCCCGGACAGGATCTGGGCGCGGGCGGTGTCGATGGCCCGCGCGCCGGACGCGCAGGCCGCGTACACGCTGGTGACACGGGCGCCCTGCCAGCCCAGCGCCTTGGCGAAGGTCGCGCCCGCGACCTGCCCCGGATAGCCGCAGCGCACGGTGTTGGCGCCGACCACGGACTGGATCGCGGACCACTCGAGTCCGGCGTCCGCGAGCGCGGCCCGCGCCGCCTTCGTGCCGTACTCCACGAAGCCGCGGCCCCACTTCCCCCAGGGGTGCATCCCGGCGCCGAGCACCGCCACCTCACCGGTCATGACGCCTCCCCGGGAACGGGCCGCTCGTCGGGAACGGACCGCTCGTCGGGCACCGGCCCCTCCTCGGGGACGGGCCGCCAGTGCCAGGTGGTGAGGGTGCGCCCGTCCTCCTCGGCCAGCACCCCCGGCACCACCTCGACCTCCATGCCGACGGCCAGATCGGCCAGGGTCACCCCGGGGGCGCCCTGGCCCAGCACCACCATCCGCTCGGCGGCCAGTTCCACGGCGATCAGTGTGTACGGCCGCCATGTGCGCTCGGGGTCGGACGGATAGGGGGCGGGTGGCCGGTAGCGGCCGTCGGTGTAGGACCACACCCGCCCGCGGCGGGACAGCGGAACCTCCGCCAGCTCGGTGCCCGCACAGCCCGGCGCACGGCAGAAGGCGTCCTCACGGGGGAAGTACACCGCCCCGCAGTCCCGGCAGCACGTCCCCAGCAGCCGGAACTCCCCGCCCTCGGCGGTGAACCACCCGTCGACCACGGGCTCTCGCGTGGGGGACACGGCCCCTCCCGATACCTGGTAACTGACGATGTGTCAGAAGTGTGGCACGGGGACCGCGGCGCGCGTAACCCCGGTACAGTGACCGCGATCACAGGCCGCGATCACGGGCCTGATCAGCCGAAGGGCGAGGGGAGCGGTCGGTGGCGGAGACGGAGACCAGGACGCGGACCGGGACCACGACGACGCGCACGGCCGTCCGGCTCGAGGCCGTCACCAAGGACTTCGGGGCGGTGCGCGCGGTGGACGCCGTCGATCTCACCGTCCGCGAGGGCGAGTTCTTCTCGCTGCTCGGCCCCTCCGGCTCGGGGAAGACCACCCTGCTGCGGCTGGTCGCGGGGTTCGAACAGCCCACCGCGGGGCGTATCGAACTCGCCGGGGACGACGTCACCGCGACGCCCCCCAACCGCCGCGACGCGCACACCGTCTTCCAGGACTACGCGCTCTTCCCGCATATGAGCGTCGAGCAGAACGTGGCCTACGCCCTGACCGTGCGCGGCGTCCGCAAGACCGAGCGGCTCGCCCGCGCCCGCGAGGCGCTGACCACCGTACGGTTGGACGGCTTCGCCACCCGCCGCCCCGCCGAGCTCTCCGGCGGCCAGCGCCAGCGCGTCGCCCTCGCCCGCGCCCTCGTCGACCGGCCCGCCGTGCTGCTGCTCGACGAACCGCTCGGCGCGCTCGACCTGGCGCTGCGGCAGGAGATGCAGACCGAGCTCAAGGAGCTACAGCGGACCACCGGGATCACCTTCCTCCTGGTCACCCACGACCAGGACGAGGCGCTGACCATGAGCGACCGCATCGCCGTGGTCCGCGACGGCCGGATCGAGCAGACCGGCCCGCCGGTCGAGGTGTACGAACGCCCCGCCACCGCCTTCGTCGCGGGCTTCGTCGGCACCACCAACCTGCTGCGCGGCGAGGCCGCGGTGCGTGTCGTGGGCCGCCCCGGCACATACTCCATCCGGCCCGAGCGGATCCTGCTCACGGACCCCGCGGAGCCGCCCGCCGAAGCCGCGGCATCCTCCGACGGCCGACGGACCGTCACGGGGCGCGTCACCGACATCGTGCACGCCGGGGCGCACACCCGCTTCACCATCGCGCTTCCGCACGGCGACCGGCTCACCGTGCTCCGCCAGAACCTCACCGGACTCCCTCAATCCGCCCGCCCGGACGGCGAGATCGGGCTGTCCTGGGACGAGAAGGACGCCTTCCCGGTGCCGAGTTGACCTTGTCATTGCCGAAGGCACCCTGGCGAGGGCCTACCGCCGGCCCGATACTGGCCGGGCCTCAAGTGCCTAGTGGGACGAGGAGGACCGGATGCGGAAACGGAAGACGTCTGCGTGGAGGTCCGCGGCCGCCGTCTGCGCGCTGCTGCTGACCGCCGCCGGGTGCGGCTCGGGCGGCGACGACGACAAGGGCGGCCACGCACCCGACAAACTCGGCAAGGGCGAGGGCAAGGTCAACGTCATCGCCTGGGCCGGCTACGCCGAGGACGGCTCCAACGACCCGAAGGTGGACTGGGTTCACCCGTTCGAGAAGAAGACCGGCTGCCAGGTGAACACCAAGACGGCCGGCACCTCCGACGAGATGGTCTCGCTGATGAAGACCGGGCAGTACGACACGGTCTCCGCCTCCGGTGACGCCACCCTGCGCCTCATCGCCTCCGGCGACGCGGCCCCCGTCAACACCAAGCTGGTCCCCAACTACAAGGACATCTTCCCGGCGCTCAAAAACCAGCCGTTCAACTCCAAGGACGGCCGGATGTACGGCATTCCGCACGGCCGGGGCGCCAACCTCCTGATGTACCGAACCGACAAGGTGAAGCCCGCGCCCGACTCCTGGCGCGCCGTCTTCGACGACTCCGCGCGGTACTCCGGGCACGTCACCGCCTACGACTCGCCCATCTACATCGCCGACGCCGCGCTCTATCTGATGCGCGCCAAGCCCTCGCTCGGCATCAAGAACCCCTACGCGCTCGACCAGAAGCAGCTCGACGCGGCCGTATCCCTGCTGAAGAAGCAGCACAAGGCGGTGGGGGAGTACTGGAGCGACTACCAGAAGGAGATCACCGCCTTCAAGGGCGGCGACAGCGTTATCGGCACCACCTGGCAGGTCATCGCCAACCTCACCGAGGCCGAGAAGGCCCCGGTCAAGGCGGTGCTCCCCAAGGAGGGCGCCACCGGCTGGTCCGACACCTGGATGGTGTCGGCCAAGGCCGAGCACCCCAACTGCGCCTACAAGTGGCTCGACTGGATCGTTTCGCCCAAGGTCAACGCCCAGGTCGCCGAGTACTTCGGCGAGGCTCCGGCCAACCGTAAGGCGTGCGCCGAGACCTCCGACCCGAACCACTGCGCGATCTTTCACGCGGACGACGAGAAGTACTTCCAGCGCGTCCACTTCTGGACCACGCCCATCAAGGAGTGCCTCGACGGCCGTAAGGACGCCACCTGCACCGACTACGCCCAGTGGACCCGGGCCTGGACGGAGGTCAAGGGCTGAGATGCCCGCCGCGCCCACCCCAGGCTCGCGGCTGCGCCTCACCGCGCTCCTCGCCCCGCCCCTGCTCTGGCTGACCCTGGCCTATCTGGGCTCGCTCGCCATCCTGCTGCTGTCGGCCTTCTGGGCCACCGACTCCTTCACCTCCGACGTCGTCCACACCTGGAACACCGACAACTTCCACGAGCTGCTGACCACCCCCGTCTACCGCACCATCGCCCTGCGCACCCTGTCCATCGCGGTCGCCGTCACCGTCATCGACGCGCTCGTCGCCCTGCCCATGGCGTTCTGCATGGCGCGGGTCGCGGGGCGGCGGTGGCGGCGGCCGCTGCTGGTCGCCGTGCTCACCCCGCTGTGGGCCGGCTATCTGGTCAAGGCGTACGCCTGGCGGGTCATGCTCGGCGAGGACGGCGTCGTGGGCGCCGCCCTCGCCCCGTTCGGGCTGCACGGGCCCGGCTACGGCACCACCGCCGTCGTCATCGTGCTCGCCTACCTCTGGCTGCCGTACATGATCCTTCCGGTGTACGCGGCCCTCGAACGGCTCCCCGAGCGGATGCTGGAAGCCTCGGCCGACCTCGGCGCCGGCGCGTGGCGGACCCTGCGCTCCGTCGTCCTGCCCGCCGTACGCCCCGCCGTGCTCGCCGGATCCGTCTTCACCTTCTCGCTCAGCCTGGGCGACTACCTCACCGTGCAGATCGTCGGCGGCAAGACCCAGCTGCTGGGCAATGTCATCGCCTCACAGGTCACCCTGGACCTGCCGATGGCCGCCGCGCTCTCCGCCGTACCCGTGGTCCTCATCGTCTGCTACCTGGCCGCCGTACGCCGTGCGGGCGCCCTCGACTCGCTCTAGTTCCTCTAGTCCCTCTGGCTGCTCCCGTCGCTCCAGTCGCCCCAGGAGGTGGGCCCATGCGTCTCTCGCGCACCGCCCGAGTGGTCCTCGGCTGCGTCACCGCGGCCGGCCTCGCGATCGTCTACGTCCCCCTGCTGCTGGTGCTGCTCAACTCCTTCAACGCCGACCGCTCCTTCGGCTGGCCGCCCAGCGGCCTCACCGGCCGCTGGTGGCGGGCCGCCCTGCACAGCGACGGCGCCCGCGAGGCCCTGCTCACCTCGCTCAAGGCCGGACTCGCCGCCACCGCGATCGCCCTGGTACTCGGCACCCTCGCCGCGTACGCCGTCCACCGCCACCGCTTCTTCGGGCGGCGGACCGTGTCCTTCCTGCTCGTCCTGCCGATCGCGCTGCCCGGCATCGTCAGCGGCATCGCCCTCAACGCCGCCTTCCGCACCGTCCTCGACCCGATCGGCATCGGCTTCGGCCTGTTCACGGTGGTCGTCGGGCACGCCACGTTCTGCGTCGTCATCGTCTTCAACAACATCGGCGCCCGGCTGCGCCGTATCGCGCCCTCCCTGGCCGAGGCGTCCGCCGACCTCGGGGCGCGCTCCTGGCAGACCTTCCGGTACGTCACCTTCCCGGCCATGCGCTCGGCGCTCTTCGCGGGCGGGCTGCTGGCCTTCGCGCTCTCCTTCGACGAGATCGTCGTCACGACCTTCACCGCCGGGCCCGGCACCCGCACCCTGCCCATCTGGATCTACGAGAACCTGGCCCGCCCCCACCAGGCCCCCGTCGTCAACGTCGTCGCCGCGCTGCTCATCCTGGCGTCCGTGGTGCCCGTGTACATCGCCCAGCGGCTGTCCTCGGACACGGCGGGTGGACGGCTGTGAGGCCCGCTCAGCCGGTCAGCGAGCGGCGCGAGACGGGAAAGTCGAAGTAGGTGTCCGGGAACAGCTCCGGCTTGAAGGTGTAGTGCCACCACTCCTCGGCCAGATTGACGAACCCGAGCTTCTCCAACGTCCCCTTGAGCAGCAGCCGGTTGGCCCGCTGCACACCCTTGATCCGCGGATCGAGCGTATGCGAGCGCGTGTCGAAGCAGTCGTAACCGGTGCCCATGTCCACGGAGTTGTCCGGGAAGCGGTCCTTCTTGGCCGCGTAACACGGCACCAGCTTCTCGCCCGGCACATACGGGCGCGTGGGCAGCGCGGGCAGCCGCGCGATCGTCAGATCCACCGTGCTGCCCCGGCTGTGCCCCGACTTCTCGGCGATGTACCCGTCCTCGAACAGCCGCGTCTTGTCGACCTCCGGATAGAACTCGCCCTTCATCCGCTGATCGCCCAGGTCCTTGGCCCACTCCACGAAGTCGTTCACCGCGCGCTGCGGCCGATAGCAGTCGTACACCTTCAAGGTGTAGCCGCGCCGCAGCAGTTGACGCTGCGCCCGATGCAGCGCCTCGGCGGCCGGACGGGTCAGGACGCACATCGGCCGCCGATAGCCGTCCACCGGATCACCGGTGAAGTTGTGCGGCGTGAAGTAGCGGATCTCCTGCCGAATCGTCGGATCGACGTCCCGGAGAGCCACGAACTCCTTCGGAGCCTTGGGCTCCGCCTTCGCCCGCGCCGGGGTGTACGGCGCGACGGCCAGCAGAGCGGCAACGGGCAGAACGAGCGCACGCAGCGCGACGGCGAGTCTTGGCATGCCCATCACTTATCCCACCCCGAGAAGCGAAAACAAGCCCGCGTCCGAGGGGGCATCCCTTGGCGCCGTTGCCGCGGGGTCTCGGCGTGGCGGTCGGCTTCCTGCGGGGGCCGCCTCGGCCTGCGGTGCCGGGACCGGCTCCGGCGTCCTGGCATCCTGGTGTCCTGGCGCGTCTGTGGGATGCGCCCGGTCGGTGTTCGCGGTCGCGAGCCCGCACTGCGGGGTGCTCTTGGCGCTGTTGCCGTGGGGTCTCCGCGTGGCGGTCGGCTTCTTGCGGGGGCTGCCTTGGCCTGCCGTGTCGCGACCGGTCCTGGTGTCCCGGCGCCCTGGCCGGCCGGCGCGGCCTGCTTGCGCCGGTGCCCTCTTGCCGGGGCATGCCTTCGCCGAGCCGTCGCGGTCCGCTGCCGACCATCGCGCGGTGGTCCGGGGCAGCCGGCCTTTCGCCGGGGTGCGCTTGGGCCCTCGCCCGCTTCCGTTGGGCCGCGGCCCGACTCCGGTGGGCCCGGGGGAGCGCACAAGGGCGGCGGCCTGCCCGGTTGCCACCTGGGGCGGCGCCCTGGGCAGACCGCGCCGCGGTCAGCTCGCTCGGGGGCCGCGGCGGTCCTCCGAGGGTGGGGCCTCGCCTCGTACTCGTATCGGGTAGCCCACCTCGCCGCCGCCCTCGAGCTCGATCGTCACCTCGCCGTCCCGCAGCCGGGTGGCGAAGCGCAGCAGTTCCGGCTTCTCCCAGCCGTCGCCCTTGTCCACGGCCAGCGTGCCCGCGCCCGCGCCCTTGCGGCCCTGGGACGGGGTCCACACCTCCAGCTCCACCCCGCCGCCCGGCGCCGCCACCGGTACCACCGAACCGGCCCGCGCCAGCACCGGGATGCCCGACAGGGGAGCGTCCAGCACCACCTGGCCGGGGCCGTGGTACGCCCGGCCGGTCACCGTGTCGTACCAGCGGCCGCGCGGCAGCCGGACCGGGCGGCGGCGGGCGCCCTCCTCCAGCACCGGCGCCACCAGCAGCGCGTCCCCCAGCAGAAAGGCGTCCTCGCAGTCGCGCAGCGCCCGGTCCTTGGGCGTCCGCCACCACACCGGCCGCACATACGGGGCGCCGGTGCGCGCGGCCAGCTGCGCCAGTGTGGTGAAGTACGGCAGCAGCCGCTGCCGTTCGCGCAGGGCCGCCGCCGCGTGCTCCAGCACCCGCGCGCCGAACTCCCACGGCTCCCGCCGCCCCGCGGAGATCGCCGAGTGGGTGCGGAACAGCGGCAGATACGCGCCCAGCTGGAACCAGCGCAGATACAGCTCCGGTGAGGGAGAGCCGGTGAAGCCACCGATGTCGGGCCCCGAATACGGCACCCCGGACAGGCCAAGCCCGATCACCAGCGACAGCGAGGCCCGCAGCCCCGCCCAGCCCGTGGCCACATCGCCGGACCAGCTGCCCCCGTACCGCTGCAGCCCCGCCCACCCCGAGCGCGAGAAGAGGAACGGCCGCTCGTCGGGGCGCAGCTCGCACAGCCCCTCGTAGCCCGCCCGCGCCATCGCCAGCCCGTAGACGTTGTGCGCCTCGCGGTGGTCGCCGCCCCGGCCCTCCAGGGCGTGGCGGGCCGAGCGCGGCAGCGTGGTCTCCCCGAAGGCGGCGAACGACACCGGCTCGTTCATGTCGTGCCACACCCCGGAGAAGCCCTGCGCCAGCCGCTCCGCGTACAGCCCGCCCCACCACTTGCGCACCCGCGGATCGGTGAAGTCGGGGAACGCCGACTCGCCCGCCCACACCACTCCGCGCACCTCACGCCCCCGGGCGTCGCGTACGAAGACGTCGTCCGCCGCCCCGCTCTCGTACACCGTGTTGTCCGGCTCCGCCTTCACCGCGGGGTCGACGATCGACACCAGCCGCACCCCGTCCTCGAGCAACTCGGCGGCGAGCCCCGGCAGATCGGGGAAGCGCGTGCCGTCCACCGTGAACACCCGGTGGCCGAGGAGGTGGTCGATGTCCAGATGGAGCGCGGACAGCGGCAGATCCCGCTCCCGGTAGCCCGCCACCACCCGCCGGACCTCCGCCGCGTCGTGGAACCCCCAGCGCGCGTGGTGATGGCCGAGCGCCCACCGCGGCGGCACCGCCGGGGCGCCGGTCAGCGCCGTCCAGCCGTTCAGCACCCGCGCCGGGGTGGTGCCCACGATCACCCAGTAGCGCAGCGGTCCGCCCTCCATCCGCGTCCGGCAGCAGCCGGGCCGGTCATGGCCGGAGCCCGCGCCCTCCTCGCCCTCCCGCAGGGTGACCGTGCCGTCCCAGGAGTTGTCGTGGAACACCAGATGGGTGCCCGCGTCGGCCACCACGAGCTGCACCGGCATGGTCAGATACAGCGGATCGTCCCCCGGCTCGAAGCTGCCGCCCGGATCGGTGTTCCACAGCCGGTACACCCCGTCCCGCAGCCGGGGCCCCGAGGCCCGTCCGCCGAGCCCGAAGAAGCGCGCGTCCGCGGCCACTTCGGACAGCTGGAGCCAGCGTGCGCCCTCCCCGCCCAGCCCCGGCCCGAGCCCTGGCTCCGCGGGTCCGGGCGCCGCCCCCGGCTCCGGCTCCGAGGACCCCGCTCCCGGCTCCATGAGCCTTGGCTCTGCACCCGGCTCCGCGAGCCGTGGCGCGGCGGAACCCGTCCCCAGCCCCGGCGCGGCGAGGCCCACCCCCAGCCCCGGCGCGGCGGATCCCGTCCCCGGCGCCGACTCCGCGGACCCCGGCCCGAGACCTGACCCCGCTCCGAGACCTGACCCCGCTCCCGGCCCCGCCGGCCCCCGCGCCCCGGCCGGCTCCCACCACCGCGGCGGCAGATCCCGCCGCAGCACCACCCCGCCCGGGGTACGCACCTCCACCGTGCCGGTCCGCCCCACCATCACCGTGACCCGTTCGGACACCACCCGCCAGCCGCCATCGGTGTCCGGCTCCAGCGCCGCCCGCTCGTCCGCCTCAGGGCAGGGCCCGTCCAGCGCGTACGACGGCTCCGGCTCGGCCCCGTCCCAGCCGCAGAACACCGCGCCGCCCGTGGTCACCCGCACCCGCAGCGAGGACCGCGCGAACCGCACCACCCCGCCCCCCGGCTCCGGATCGGCCCCCTGCACCGCACCCGGCACCCGGGCCAGCTCGGTGCCCCGGCGGGGCAGCCCGGCCGCGTCGGAACGCCGACGCCGCCAGGCCGAGCGCAGTGACCGCAGTCCCTGCGCGGTGCAGAGCACCCTCACCCACCGCACCAGCTTCTCCGACCGCACCAGGTCACGCGCATCCATACTGATCAGCCTGCCATTGCCGAAGCCCGGCAGAGACATGGTTCAACTGCCGTTCACCTGTGGTCCTCGCACATGATCCCGCCCTGTGATGTGGAGTGGCGCCCCTGGTGCGGGAGTCGATCACATGGCATCGTCCTGACCGGACGCATACGAGGCGGACGTGCCACTCACGGACACATCCGACGCGGACAGCCCGGGAGCCGACACCCATGACCACCGCAGCCCACTCCGACCACCGGCCGCACCCCCTGTGGCAGCCCGGCGCGGACCGGATCACCCGGTCCCGGCTGACCGCCTTCCACGCCTGGGCGGCCGAGCGTCACGGCGCCCCCGCGCCCGTCCCGGACGACCCGACCGCGAGCTACGCCGCGCTGCACCGCTGGTCGGTGGCGGAGCTGGAGACCTTCTGGCGGGCGGTCGCCGAATGGTTCGAGGTGCGCTTCGCCACCCCGTACGAGCGGGTGCTCGCGGACGCCACCATGCCCGGCGCCCGCTGGTTCCCCGGCGCCACCCTCAACTACGCCGAGCACGCCCTGCGCGCCGCCGAGGACCCCGCCCGTGCTGACGACCCCGCGCTGCTCCACGTCGACGAGGTCCACGACCCGCGCCCGGTCAGCTGGGCCGAGCTACGCGGCCAGGTCGGCGCGGTCGCCGCCGAGCTGCGCCGCCTCGGCGTCCGCCCGGGCGACCGGGTCAGCGGCTACGTCCCGAACATTCCCCAGGCCACCGTGGCCCTCCTGGCCGCCGCCGCCGTCGGCGCCGTATGGACCTCCTGCGCCCCCGATTTCGGCGCCCGCAGCGTCCTGGACCGCTTCCAGCAGGTCGAACCGGTGGTGCTCTTCACCGTCGACGGCTACCGCTACGGCGGAAAGACCCACGACCGCACCGCCACCGTGACCGAGCTGCGCGCCGAGCTGCCCAGCCTGCGCGCCGTCGTCCACATCCCGCTGCTGGGCACGCCCGCCCCCGAGTCCACGCTGCTGTGGGACGACATCGTCCGCGAACCGGTGGAACCGGTCTTCGAACAGCTCCCCTTCGACCACCCCCTGTGGGTGCTCTACTCCTCCGGCACCACCGGCCTGCCCAAGGCGATCGTCCAGTCCCAGGGCGGCATCCTGCTCGAACACCTCAAGCAGCTCGGCCTCCACTGCGACCTCGGCCCCGACGACCGCTTCTTCTGGTACACCTCCACCGGCTGGATGATGTGGAACTTCCTGGTGTCCGGGCTGCTGGTCGGCGCCACCGTCGTCCTCTACGACGGCAGCCCCGGCTACCCGGACACCGCCGCCCAGTGGCGCGTCGCCGAACGCACCGGCACCACGCTCTACGGCACCTCCGCCGCGTACGTCATGGCCTGCAACAAGGCCGACGTCCACCCCGGCCGCGACTTCGACCTCTCCGCCGTGAAATGCGTGGCCACCACCGGATCCCCGCTGCCGCCCGACGGCTTCCGGTGGATCCACGACGAGGTGGCCGAGGACATGTGGATCGCCTCCGTCAGCGGCGGCACCGACGTGTGCAGCTGCTTCGCGGGCGCCGTGCCCACCCTCCCCGTCTACATCGGCGAGCTCCAGGCCCCCGGCCTGGGCACCGACCTCCAGGCGTGGGACCCACAGGGCGAACCGGTGGTCGACGAGGTCGGCGAACTGATCGTGGCCAGCCCCATGCCGTCGATGCCCGTCCGCTTCTGGAACGACCCCGACGGCATCCGCTACCGCGACAGCTACTTCGAGATGTTCCCCGGCGCCTGGCGCCACGGCGACTGGATCACCCTGACCTCCCGCGGCACCGTGATCATCCACGGCCGCTCCGACTCCACCCTCAACCGCCAGGGCGTCCGAATGGGCTCCGCCGACATCTACGAGGCGGTCGAACGCCTCCCGGAGATCCGCGAATCCCTCGTCATCGGCGTCGAACAACCCGACGGCGGCTACTGGATGCCCCTCTTCGTCCACCTGGCCCCCGGCGCCACCCTGAACGAAGAACTCCTCACCCGCATCAAGACCACCATCCGGACCCAGCTCTCCCCCCGCCACGTCCCCGACGAGGTCATCGAGGTCCCCGGCGTCCCCCACACCCTCACCGGCAAACGCATCGAAGTCCCGGTCAAGCGCCTCCTCCAGGGCACGTCCCTGGACAAGGCGGTCAACCCGGGCTCGGTGGACGATGTGGAACTGCTGCGGTACTACGAGCGCTTGGCCCAGGAGAGGGGCGGCGCGGGGGCTTAAGCTTTCAGCCCCTCCGGGGCTTGAGGAGTCCCACCTCAGCCCCTCCGGCGTTTGAGGAGCCTCACCCCAGTCCCTCCCGGGCATGAGGAGTCCCACGTCAGGCCCTCCAGCGATTGAGGGGCGGGGCCCAGCGGCGGAGCCCCGGCGGGGGGGCG